>JASFEJ010000051.1:0-9392 GCA_050124895.1 Dehalococcoidia bacterium | reverse complement strand
TTCGACAAGGTACCCCGCAACCCGACGGGCAAAATAGAAAAGCCCAAGATGAGGCAGAAATACAGCGGCACAAAGAAAAGTTATAATACATGAGTGGAGCGGGAGACGAGATTCGGACTTCGGGAGGGGTTAGGGGAAAAGGCGGTAGAAGTCGTAAATCTCGGAGGTTGGGTGGTGGAGCGGGAGACGAGATTCGGACTTCGGGAGGGGTTAGGGGAAAAGGCGGTAGAAGTCGTAAATCTCGGAGGTTGGGTGGTGGAGCGGGAGACGAGATTCGAACTCGCGACTCTCTGCTTGGGAAGCAGATGTTCTGCCACTGAACTACTCCCGCGCGAAAACGCCTATATTATGCCCCGCCCCTTAATTCCCTGTCAAGATTGCTAAAATACCCTATTTAGCTTACTATATCCTACAAATGGCAGAGAGCGACTGGCTGGCCGCCGATATCAAACGTAACCTGGAGACAGAGCTCATCGGGCGAAAGGTTATCGCCTACCCCAGCCTGAGCTCGACTAACGATGTCGCCAAGCGCGAGGCCAGAAAAGGGGCTCGGGAGGGAACGGTGGTCGTAGCCGAGGAGCAAACGGCGGGGAGGGGGCGGCTAAAGCGCGCCTGGCTTTCGCCCCAGGGGAGTATTGCCCTGTCGGTTATCCTCCACCCCACCCCAGCCCAGTTGCCCTCGCTTATCATGGTCGCCTCGCTGGCGGTAGTCCACTGCATCGAAAAGACGGGCTTAAAAGCGCAGATTAAGTGGCCCAACGATGTCCTGGTCAACGAAAAGAAGGTATGCGGAATACTGATTGAAAGCGATGTCAGGGGCCGCGCCGTGGACTACGCCGTCATCGGCATCGGCCTGAACGTTAACGTTAATACCGCCGATTTCACCGAAATATCGTCCACCGCCACCGGCCTTTCACAGGAGCTAGGGAGAGAGCTATCGCTGGGGGAGACAATAGGCTGGCTGCTGGTGGAAATGGAAAATCTATACCTGTCGCTGCCCGAGGGTGACCGCGTTTTTCGGGAGTGGCGGGAGCGGCTGGTAACATTAGGCAAAGAGGTCGAGCTAATCTCGGGCCCGACCCGCTACCAGGGCGTAGCCGAATCGGTAGCCAGCGACGGCAGCCTTTTCCTCCGCCAACCCGACGGCAAACTGACTAAAGTCGTGGCCGGCGACGTCAGCCTGCGCCCGAAATAAGGTCCTCCCCCGAGCCCCCCATTGGGGACTCGGGATTCAAGCCGTACTACAAACAGAACCTATTTCTTCTTCATGAACATCGAGATAAGGTCGATGGGCAAGGGGAAGATAAGGGTGCTGTTCTTTTCGGTAGATATCTCGGTCAGCGTTTGCAGGTAACGAAGCTGCAACGTGGTCGGCTCCTTGGCCATAATAGTCCCGGCCTCGGCCAGCCTCTCGGCAGCCTGGAACTCGCCGTCGGCGTGGATAATCTTGGCTCGCCTTTCCCTCTCCGCCTCGGCCTGAGCCGCCATCATGCGCTTCATCTCCTCGGCCAGCTCAACCTCTTTGATTTCCACCGTGCTCACCTTGACCCCCCAGGGGTCGGTGTGCTCGTCGATTATCTTGGTCAGCGCCTGGTTGAGCTTTTCCCGCTGCGTCAACAGCTCGTCCAGCTCGGACTGACCCAGCACGTTGCGCACCGTGGTCTGGGATATCTGCGAGGTGGCCCGGATATGGTCCAGGACCTTGACCACGGAAGCTTCGGGGTCGACCACGCGGAAGTAGGCGACGGCATTCACCCTCACCGTAACGTTGTCCTTGGTGATTACCTCCTGCGAGGGGACGTCCATAGTTACTACCCGCAGGTCTACCTTCACCAACCGGTCAACGAAAGGAATGATTAAAAACAGTCCAGGACCCTTAGCTCCAACCAGTCGCCCCAGGCGGAAAAGGACCCCCCGCTCATATTCGGGGACAACCTTAATAGTCATGGCAAGAAGTATGATTACCGCTAAACCAATGACACCATAAATAATCGGGCTCATTTATTTACCTCCTCTATTCTTTCTTGACTACCATTAGTTTTAAGCCATCGACCTTGGTGACAATCACCTCCTCTCCAGGTTTAACCCTACCCTTCTCCGATATTGCCGCCCAGCGCTCGCCCTCGATGAGGACGATTCCCTTGGGGTCGAGCACCGTCTCCACCTCAGCCGTCTTGCCCAACAGCTCTTCGCGGCCGGCCGAAACCTGCTGCTGGTGAGCGCGGACTACCCGCTGGACGACAAAGGCAACTAAGGCAGCGGCACAGATAACGATTACGACAATCAACCAAGCGTCCATTTTAGCGATTAAGACTCCTCAACAAATAAGATTTGGGGACTCTATTTGCCCCTAGTTCTTTTTTTGGTAACATACAGCTTTAGACCGTCAACCTTGGTTATCGTCACCTCCTCCCCCGGTTTCACCTTACCCTTCTCCGCCACCGCCGTCCAGCGCTCGCCTTTAAAGAGGACTATCCCCTCCGGTTCCAGGGCGGACTTAGCCACGGCGGTCTTTCCCACCAGCTCCTCCCGACCTGTGTACGCCTGGCGGCGATGGGCACCGACGATCCGGGTAATTACGAAAGCGAAAACAGCCACCACCACTGCCGCCATGACCCCAACCAGCCAGGGGCTTACCTGAAGCGCGCCCGACTCGGGGAAGAGAATCAGCGAGCCGAGGACGAGGGCGGTTATGCCCCCGGCGGTAAATATGCCGAAGGTGGTGGTAAGCACCTCCCCGATAAATAATCCGAAGGCAAGGATTATGAGCAGTATTCCCCCCAGGTTGGCGTCAAGGACGCCCAGGGAGTAGAAGGCGAGCAGGAGGCTGATGGCACCGATAATACCGGGAAAGAAGGTGCCGGGGCTGTAAATCTCGGCGATGATGCCGATGCTGCCCACGCTGAGCAGGATATAAGCGATATTGGGGTCGCTGATGGCGTGCAAAAAGCCCTCGACGAGGCTCATTTCGTTGCGGCTGGTGGCGTAGCTTGAGGTGTCGAGGGTAATCTCCAAGCCGCTGGCCAGCGTGACCTGACGGCCGTCAATCATGGCGATAAGCTCGTCCAGAGTGCTTGCCCTGAGGTCGATAATGTTGGCCTCCAGGGCGTCGACATCGGTAAAGGATTTGCTCTCGGTTACGGCCAGCTCGGCCTCCTCCATGTTGCGGCCCCGCTCCTGGGCGATGGTCTTCATCCACTTGGCCGAGAACTCGACTATCTTCTCCATCTGCTCCTCGGGTATCTCCTCCCCACTCCCCGATACCGGGTGGGCGGCGCCGATGGTCGTCCCCGGTGTCATGGCGGCGATGTGCGCCGAAAGGGTGATAAACGTCCCCGCCGAAGCCGCCCAGGCACCCTTGGGGTTGACGTAGACGATGACGGGCACGTCGGCGTTCATAATCTTCTGTACTATCTCCTCGGTCGTGTCGAGCAGGCCGCCCGGCGTGTCCAGCTCGATAATACAGGCCAGGGCGTTCTCCTCTTCGGCCTCCTCGATACCCCGCTCGATGTAGTCGGCTATCACGGGGACGATGGTGCCCTCGACATGGAGGATGTGGATTGACTGGTTGGCGGCGCTGGTGGTGAGGGGCAGCAAAGCGCCCACGATTATAGCCAGGAAGAAGATAAGGCCAAGGGCTCTATGTATGACTCTGCTCATGCGCCCCTCAAATCTGTAGAATAGACCCAGCCCGATAAACCAAGGGTAACTGGAATTATAGCTTGGTTAGGCTACTATTGTAAACAGTGCTTCACCCCACCCCAATTTTATCTATTCCCACCCACCACCCTCTTAAGGTATAAAGGGGGCTTCACACCCTTTCAAACCCCCAAAAGCGGGGATGCGTGGGGCGTGTCCCAGATAAGAGATATATGAGGGTCTAATCCCTTATAGGGTGGGTATTGGGTGGGAAGAAATAACGTACGCTGACAGAGTGGGGCTGGGTGGGGCTAAAAAACCTCCTGTGGTTGAATAGCCTGAGTAGTAGTGCTACAATTTACCAACTATGAAAATCCAGCGTTCTAAAGGCACCCGCGACCTGTCCCCGCAGGACATGGTCAGCTTCCGCTTGATTGAAAGCACCTTCCGGAAATGCTGCCTGAAGTGGGGCTACCAGGAGGTGAGGACGCCCACCCTGGAGTACCTGCACCTCTTCACGGCCACGGGAACGCTCACCCCCAGCATGCTCTCCAAGGTCTATTCCTTCCTCGACTGGGACGGCTGGAGTGGGGAAAGGGTGGTCTTGAGGCCCGACGGCACTATACCCATCAGCCGACTCTATATTGACAGCCTGGCTAAAGAGAAGCTGGCCAAGCTCTTCTACGTGGCCAACATCTTTATGTTCGAGGCGACGGGCAAGAAGAGCCGCGAGAAGTGGCAGTGCGGGGCGGAGCTTATCGGCGCCAGGCCGCCGCTGGCCGACATCGAGCTGGTGATGCTGGCGCTGGAGGTCTTGAGGGAGCTCAAGATTAAGGGCATCGAGCTAAGGCTGTCGCACGCGGGGCTGATAAAGGCGCTGCTGGCCCGGCTGGGCATAAGTGCCGAGGAACAGACGCGAATGTTCGACCAGATACTGGACGGGGACATGAAGGCGCTGGAAAAGCTAAAGCTGAAAAGGCCTGAGCTGGAGAAAACAATTGACTCGCTGCTCGCCCTCAAGGGGAAGCCGACTGGCTTTTCTCAAGAGCTAAGAGAGCTTTTCGCCGAGGACCTGCCCGAATGCAAGCCCTATATCGAAAACTGCGCCCGTATTGCCGAGTTTTTGGAGGCGATGGGCTATGACTACCACATTGACATCGCCTCGGGGCGTGGCTTCGAATACTATACTGGTGTGATTTTCCAGATTTTTAAAGGCGGGGAGAAGGTTGGCGGCGGCGGCCGGTACGACGCCCTTATCCCCTTGATGGGGGGCAAGGACGTTCCCGCCTCCGGTTTCGCCCTCTACCTGGAACGTCTAATGAGTTTGATAAAGCCGGAGACGCTGAGTGCACCCCAGCCGCCGAGAATCTTAGTCAAGGCAGATTTAGAGAAAGCCAGAGAGGGCTTTGATGTCGCCGGAAGGCTGCACCAGGCCGGCTACCGGGCGGAGTGTAGCTTAGGCGTGCAAAAGGATAGCGACTTCGACTGGACGGTGGATGTTAAAGACACGTTCACTTTGACTAACCAAGCTAAAAAGCAAAAGGTCACCACGCAGACAATTGACGAGCTTTTGGCCTTGCTGAAAAAATGAAGACAAAAATAGCCTTACCTAAAGGTCGCTTGATGGGCAAGACCGCCGCCCTGCTCTCGCGGGCGGGGTGGGGACTCGACGGCTACCACGAGCAGGCGCGCTTCTACCACATCGAATCGAAAACAATGTCCCAGCTATCCGGCCGCGTCTTCCACGAGAAGGACATACCCGTCCAGGTCGCCATCGGCAACTACGATTTGGGCATCTGCGGCTCGGACTGGATTGAAGAGCTGCTGGCCAAATACCCCAGCAGCGCCCTGATGAAGGTGAAGAACCTTATATACGGCCAGGGCGCTCTCTACCTCAGCGCGGCGGGAGCCGATAGCCTGGCAGCGATAAGGGCCAAAGCGGGTACGATACGCATCGCCAGCGAATACCCCAACCTGGCCGAGGCCTTTGCCATAGATATGCGGCTGAGGCGATTCAGCGTCTTTCCCCTCTGGGGTGGCGCCGAGGTCTATCCACCCGAGAGCGCCGACCTGGCGCTGGTCGGCGCTGCCGAGGACTTCCCCTTTCCAGAACTCAAGCCGATAAGCCGTACCTTAAGCATCAGCGCCTTTCTAATCGCCAACCGCGATAGCTGGAAAGCCAAGGGGCTGGATAAGATGGTCACCTCTATCGAAAAGGCGCTTATGCCCGAAAAGACAGCACCCAAAGCCAAGGCAGCTCAGCGCCCGCCGACAGGAGTGGTCAGCTATGCCAAAGCGGACAAGGATATGGTGCGCTTGGCTTTACCCGACGGGCACCAACAGGCACCCACCCAGCAGCTACTGGAAAAGGCGGGCATCCGCCTCGACGATTACCCCTCCGAGAAGGGCAAACGAAGACCGGGTATTGACCTTAAAGGCGTCAGCGTCAAGGTAATCAGGCCCCAGGACATGCCACTGCAGGTAGCCAACGACAACTTCGACCTGGCCATTTCCGGCCGGGACTGGCTCACCGAGCACCTTTGCCAATTCCCCTCCAGCCCGGTGAAGGAGCTGGCCGACCTGAAGCTGGGGTGGGTCAAGGTGGTGGCCGTGGTCAGACAGGAAAGAGACATCGCTGATATACGTGACCTGAGCGAGTCCGAAAGTGCTCTGCCCATACGCGTCGCTTCGGAGTACATCAACATCGCCGACAGATACGCCCGTGACCGCCGCCTCAACCGCTATCGGCTCATTCCCACCTGGGGGGCCAGTGAGGCCTTTTTGCCCGAGGACGCCGACCTTTTGATTGAGAATACCCAGACCGGGCGAACACTGGCCGAGCACAACCTGAAGATTATCGACACCCTCTTCGAATCGACGGCCTGCCTCATCGGCAGCACCAAAAGGGTCTCCAGCCCGACCAAGAAGAAGAGGATGGAATCTATCACCCACACCCTGCGTAGGGCCGCCGAGGAGTTATAAATTGAGAATTATCGAAGGTTTCGAACCGGCTAAAGAGCTGCTGGAACGGCAGCCGGGGAGTGATTTCAGCGCTGACTCCCCCGCCATGAGGCAGCGGATAAAAGCGGTCTTCGGAGCGGAGATGAGCCCGGAGGAGGCGGTGGCGCAGATAATCGAAGACGTGCGCACTATGGGCGACGCCGCTCTCTTCAGCTATACGCTTAAAATCGACCGCGCCAAGCTCAGCGCGCTTGAGGTGAACAAGACACAAGTAAAGAGCGCCTACGTCGAGGTGGACAAGGAGCTCTTCGCCGCCCTCAAGTTCGCCGCCGAGCGTATCAGCTCTTTCCACCAGAAACAGAAGGATGCCATCTGGAACCTGGCCGCCAAGAAGGGCTTCGGGCAATTAATACGCCCCATGGAGCGAATCGGCGCCTATGCCCCCGGCGGCACCGCCAGCTACCCCTCAACGGTGCTGATGACGGCCATCCCCGCCCGCGTTGCCGGCGTTAAAGAGGTTATCTTAGTCACCCCACCCCGCGCCGACGGCACGGTGCCATCAGCGACGCTGGTCGCCGCCGACATCGCCGGCGTTGACCGTATCTTCACGGTGGGCGGCGCCCAAGCCATCGCCGCCCTCGCCTACGGCACGGAGTCAGTTCCCCGAGTGGATAAAATCTGCGGGCCGGGCAACATCTTCGTCGTCCTAGCCAAAAAGCTGGTCTACGGAGCCGTGGGCATCGACAGCCTGCCGGGACCCAGCGAGGTGCTCATCGTCGCCGACGAAAACGCCGACCCCACCTACTGCGCCGCCGATATTCTAGCCCAGGCGGAGCACGACCCGCTGGCGGCGGCGATACTGGTCACCGACTCCATCGGGCTGGCCGCTGAGGTGAACAAAGCGGTGGAAAAGCAGCTAAAGGGGTTGGAGCGCCGCGACATCGCCGCCGAAGCCATCCAGAACCAGGGATTGATTGCCGTCGTCGAAGACATCGGCGAGGCGATAGAACTGGCCAACCTCTACGCGCCGGAGCACCTGGCTCTGATGGTAAAGGACGCCGAAAACTATGTCGAGCGCATCACCAATGCCGGCTGTATCTTCATAGGTAACAGCGCCACGGTGGTGCTCGGCGACTATGATGCCGGCCCCAGCCACGTCCTGCCCACCAGCGCTAACGCCCGCTTCAGCTCGCCGCTCAACATACTCGACTTCGTCAAACTCATCAACGTCGTCGATGTGGACAAAGGCACGCTCAAGAAACTGGCTAAAGCCGCCGCCACCATCGCCAGGGCCGAAGGTCTGGAGGCTCACGCCCGGGCGGTCGAGAAGCGCTTGAAATAGAAATATTGACAGATTATACTACCTGTGATAAAGTCCTTTCGAAAGAAGCTGAGGCATTAAGGTGATGAACAGGGGCAATCTGGTACTCATCCTTACCGGTATCGTCATAGGTCTTATTATAGGTATTATTGAGGAGGACCCCATAGCCGGTTTGGTAATTGCCCTGATAATTGAATTCAGCATAGTGCTTACCTTAATGGAAAAGGCGGATAAGGAACCAGAGGAAGAAGGCTAATGTTAAGCTATATTACCCGCCACGGTTATTATTACGCCTACATGTTTACCGGGCGCAACCGAGCGCTTGGAGGGTAGTATACGAATAAAGCATAAAAAATAAAGTCCCGAAACTACAACAGAGCCCTCCAAGCGGAGGGAATTTTGTTTATATAGGGATGGAGAAAGGGAGCAAAGGAATGTCTGGAGAAGGAATAGTCAAATTCATAAGGTCGGACCTGGCTGGCTTCGGCGGCTATGTCCCCAGCAAGGCGCTGGAGCTGCTGGCGGAGAGAGTTAAGATGCCCATAAACGGTATCGTCAAGCTGGACGCCAACGAGAACCTCTACGGCTGCTCGCCCAAGGTAAACGCCGCATTAAGCGAATACCCCTACCTGAACATCTACCCCGACGCCGGCCAGACCGAGATACGCCGACTGCTGTCGGGCTATACGGGTATCGATGCCGAGCGTATCGTGGCCACTAACGGCAGCGACGAGCTCATCGGGCTTATCTTACGCCTCTTCATCGAACCCGGTGACGAGGTAATTAACCTCGTGCCCACCTTCGACATGTTCCGTTTCGGCGTCATACTCTGTAAAGGCAAGCTGGTCGAGGTGCCGCGCGACGAAGAATACCGCGTTGACGTCAAGGCGGTCAAGAAAGCCATCACCAAAAAGACCAAGCTGATAATACTGGCCAACCCTAATAACCCCACCGGCACCCCCACCCCCCAGAAGGACGTGCTGGAGCTTATCGAGACCGGCGTGCCCTTCATCTCCGATGAAGCCTACGTCGAGTTCAGCGGGGAAACGGTGACCTCCTTCGTCCCCAAGTACGATAATTTGATGGTCTTGAGAACGTTCTCCAAGTGGGCGGGGCTGGCGGGATTAAGGGTCGGCTACGGCCTGATGCACCCCGATATCGTGGGCTACCTGCAGACAATCAAGCAGCCCTACAACGTGAATATTGCGGCTAGGGTAGCGGTGCGCGAGTCGCTGAAAGATATCGACCTCCTGATGAAGAACGTGAGAGCCATCGTCGCCGAAAGGGACAGGCTCTTCAACGAGCTGACCAAGCTGGACTGGATCAAGCCCTTCCCCTCCCAGGCCAACTTCATCTTCTGCCACGTGCTCAACGGCAAAGCCTCCCAGATTCAGAAGGAACTGGAGGACAGGGGGATTTTGGTGCGCTATTTCGACATTCCGCTACTGCAAAACTCCCTCCGCATCAGCGT
>JASFEJ010000050.1:0-9441 GCA_050124895.1 Dehalococcoidia bacterium | reverse complement strand
CCGCCGTGAGGCGAGCCATCGTCATCGACGACATTAAAGGGCAAGCCCGCCAGCTTTTCGGCGTGCTCGCCGGGGTTGGCGATGGTCGCCGAGCATAAAATGAACTGGGGGTTGGCGCCGTAGAAACGGCATAAGCGCCGCAGGCGGCGCAGCACGCAGGCCACGTGGGAGCCGAAGACGCCGCGGTAGATATGGGCCTCGTCCACCACCACAAATTTCAGGCGGCGTAGCAATCTGGACCACTGCTGGTGGTTGGGCAGTATGCCGACGTGGAGCATATCGGGGTTGGTCAGGATGAGCCGCGCCCGCCTTCTGATGTCGCCCCGCTCCGCCTTGGGGGTATCGCCGTCGAAGGTGGCAAAGTCTCCGGTTGATAAAAGCTTGGGATGAAAGAGTTCCCAAAGGGTGCGCAACTGGTCCTGGGCTAGGGCTTTGGTGGGAAATAGGTAAAGGGCGCAACTGCCCCGCTGGGTTATAAGCGTCTCCACCACCGGGGTGTTATAGCAAAGCGTTTTGCCGCTGGCCGAGGAGGTGGCCACCATCACGTTCTGGCCGCGGCGGGCGTGGTTGATAGCTTCCGCCTGATGGGTATAGAAGGGCAGCAAACCGTGTAGCTTAAGGTTTTCCTCAAGTGCGTCGGGCAGAGGCCTTTCCAGCTCAGCACAGCGGGCCTGACGGCGGGGTATGGGCTCCCGGTGGGCTATCTGGTCGCTGTAAGCGGGCTGGGTGGCAAGGTGACGCAGAAAGGCAGCGGTGTCCATGGGTCAGCCCCGCTCAAAATACGGTGAGAATCTCAATCTCATAGTCCACTATCTCTAGCTCAAAGCGGCCGTTGATAATAAAGTCCACCGCCTTGGAGAGGACTTCATTGGTGTATCGCTTGTTGTTGCTGACGCAGGCAATGCCCAGCGTGGCCAGCTGCCAGAGGTCGTTGTCGTCCACTTCGGCCACGGAGACATTGAACTTGCTCCGGAGGCGAGTGGTAATGGACTTCAATATCTGCCGCTTACCCTTAAGCGATAGATTCTCCGGGAAGCGGAGCTTAACCCGGCAGGTCCCGACATTCATTTGTATAAGTCTATATATAAAACGAAGGCCTAGCTGCCTTCTCTTTGCTTAGCGTAGCACTCTTTGCAATAGACCGGGCGCCCTTCTCTGGGCTCAAAAGGCACAGTGGTTTCGACGCCGCACTCGGCACAGGTTACGGTGAACATCTGCCGAGGTTGCCGGTAATCACCAAAGCGCTCCTTGCGCTTGGCCGCTCGGCACTCCGGACAACGAGAGGGCTCGTTCTGCAGCCCGTGAGACTGGTAGAACTCCTGCTCACCGACGCTGAAAACGAATTCCTGCCCGCAGTCGCGGCATACGAGGGTCTTTTCTTCCAGAGCCATTTACTGCTCCTCCTCATATTTTGTTAGTCCCTTGTTTCGGTTGCAGTCTCCTGGCTCTAAAAACCCTTGTCGGACCTATAGCCTGTAATACTATTTACCCCGAGGGTCCCCTGCTTAAGCAGAGGGCAAGCTGGGAAGCAACACTTACCAAGGTTTCGACTATAGCCCTAACTATAGCCACTATTTTTTGTAAAGTCAAGCAGGAATGGGCTTATAACCAGCTAAATTTACAGTCGTCACTGGTTGTGTTATAATCGGTTGATTCAGAGTATAATCATACATATAGAATAAAGGGTAACAGAGGGGTTACTGCCTTGGACAAAGAGAAGAAGAGCCAAATCATAGGCAAATTCGGGCTCCGTGAAGGAGATACGGGCTCGACTGAAGTTCAGATAGCCTTGCTCACCGAAAGGATAAACCAGTTGACCGGGCACATGATGGCCAATCGGCACGATTACCACACGCAACGGGGGCTGCTTAAGCTGGTGGGACAGAGAAGAAGGCTACTCGCCTACTTGAGCCGAGAGGATGTCGGCCGATACCGCAGCCTGATTGCCCGGCTCGGTCTACGTAAGTAAATTTGGGGAGAGGCTATTTTGATAACACCTGATTCTTTTGAGTGTGAGGTTGGGGGGAGGAAGCTTATCATCGACACCGGAAAGCTGGCGGGACAGGCCGACGGGGCGGTAACTGCCCGCTACGGGGATACCGTAGTCCTGGTCACCGCCTGCACCAGCGACAAGCCCCGCGAAGGGGTGGACTTTCTGCCCCTGACCATTGATTACGAGGAAAGGCTCTACGCCGCCGGCAAGATTCCCGGCGGCTTTATCCGCCGCGAGGGACGCCCCAGCCAGGAAGCGACCCTGGCCAGCCGCCAGACCGACCGCCCCATACGCCCGCTGCTACCCAAGGCCTGGCGACGGGACATCCAGATTATCGTCACCGTACTTTCCGCCGACCAGGAAAACGACCCCGATATACTGGCCGTTATCGGCGGCTCAGCGGCGCTTTCGCTTTCGGATGTTCCCTTCGACGGCCCCATCGGCGCCGTCCATATCGGCTACATCAACAACGAGCTTATCATAAACCCGACCCTGGCCCAGCTGGAAGACAGTCAGCTCGACATGGTCGTGGTCAGCACCAAGGAAGCCATCGTCATGGTGGAAGCCGGTGCCAAAGAGGCCCCCGAGGACATCGTAATGAAGGCGATAGAGCTCGGGCACCGGACCAACCAGGACATCATCAAGCTTCAGGAGCAGCTCCAGCAGGCCTGCGGCAAGCCCAAGCTGGAAGCCCCGCTAACCGAGGTCAATCCCGAGGCGCTGGCGGCCATCGCGCCCATAGTCGACGAGAAGCTGTTACCGGCCCTCAAGCAGCCGGAAAAGTCGCTGCGAGAAGACGCCCTCGCCGCCCTGAAGCAAGAGCTGGTGGAGAGCCTTGGTGAGACATACGCCGAAGCGGATATCGTCAACGCCCTGGAAAGCCGAATAAGGGCTGAAATAAGAGGCCACCTCCTGGATAAGGGGGAGCGCATTGACGGGAGGGGATTAGATGAGGTCAGGCCCATAGGCTGTGAGGTAGGGCTGCTGCCCCGCACCCACGGCTCCGCCCTCTTTACCCGCGGGCAGACCCAGGTCCTGACCATCACCACGCTGGGCTCGGTGGGTAAGGAGCAGATGCTCGACGGACTGGGCATTGAGGAAAGCAAAAGGTTTATCCACCACTACAATTTCCCTCCCTTCTCCGCGGGTGAGACCAGGCGCATCGGCTCGCCGGGACGGCGTGAAATCGGGCACGGGGCTCTAGCCGAGCGGGCCATCGAGCCGGTACTGCCTAAAGCCGAGGACTTCCCCTACACTATACGATTAGTTTCCGAGGTCTTAAGCTCCAGCGGCAGCACCTCTATGGCCAGCGTCTGCGCTTCGAGCTTGTCGCTCATGGACGCGGGCATACCGACCAGCGCCGCCGTGGCCGGCATCGCCATGGGCTTGGTCACTGGTGAGGACGGTAAATACGTCGTTCTGACCGACATCCAGGGGATAGAGGATAACTACGGCGATATGGACTTTAAGATAGCCGGCACGGCCAAGGGCGTTACCGCCATGCAGATGGATACCAAGCTCAAAGGCGTCAGCCTGGAAGTTATGGGCAAGACCTTGCCTCAAGCCCGCCAGGCTCGCCTGTCAATCCTAGAAGAGATGCAAAAGACCATCAGCGCCAGCCGGCCTGAGCTCAGCAAATACGCGCCCAGGATGCACAAGATAACCATCGACCCCGATAAAATCGGCGCTGTCATCGGCACTGGTGGCCGGACGATAAGGTCGATTATCGAGGAAACCAAGACGACAATCGATGTCGATAACGACGGCACGGTCATTATCGGCGCGACTAACGAGGAATCGGCCCGTAAGGCTATCGGGATTATCGAAAGCCTGACTAAGGAGGTCGAGGTCGGCGCCACCTACACGGGAAAGGTGACGCGGATATTGAACTTCGGGGCTATGGTGGAGATTCTCCCCGGCAAAGAGGGGCTGGTCCACATCAGCGAGCTTGAGGACTACCGCGTGGACAAGGTCGAGGACGTGGTCAAAATCGGCGACGAGGTAACGGTTAAGGTGATTAACATCGACGATATGGGCCGGGTAAACCTGTCGCGGCGGGCGGTCTTCGAGAAAGAGCCCAGAGCACAGGCTCCCGGAGGCGGGCCGTCGGGGCCGACTAAAGATTATCCCTTCAAATCGCAGCGCGATTCCCGCCCTCCTCGGAATAAAGGCGGCTTCCACAATCGGGGGCCCGACCGAGGACGTCGGCGATGAAGTCGATACGGGTAGCCGTTCACGGCGCACTGGGTAAGATGGGACAAACACTGGTCGCCGCCCTCGGCCGTGAACCCGAGATGCAGCTCGTAGGCGCTACCGATATCAAGGCGACCCAAGACCACTTGACTTTGCCCGACGGCTCAGCTACAATTCCCCTTTCTAACGAGCTGGAGAGCATCCTTAACAACTGTAAGCCGCAGGTAGTGGTCGATTTCAGCACCGCCCGGGCCGTTATGCCTTTGGTGGAACTCGCCGCCGAGCACGGCGTTAACCTGGTCATCGGCACCACCGGCCTGAGCGCCGAAGATATCGAGAAAATCGATAATCTGGCCAAAGCCGAGGGCATTGGCGTAATGATAGCGCCCAACTTCGCCCTGGGCGCGGTGCTGATGATGCACCTGGCCAAGATAGCCGGCCAATATTTCGACTTTGCCGAGATTATCGAGCTGCACCACGAGGGCAAGCTGGACGCGCCTTCGGGCACGGCTTTAACTACGGCCCAGGCTATGGCTAAAGCCAGGGGCAAGCCCTTCTCGACACCGCCCGCGGACCAGAAACTGGATAGTCGGGGGAAACAGGTGGAAGGCATTAGTATTCACAGCGTGCGCCTGCCGGGGCTGTTAGCCCACCAGGAGGTGCTGCTGGGCGGGGCGGGACAGACCTTAAGCATCCGCCACGATACCAGCGGGCGCGATTGCTATATGCCCGGCGTTATGCTGGCCATTAAGGAAGTGGTCAAGAAAAAGGGTTTAATCTACGGACTGGATAGTTTGTTAGGCCTGGAGAAATGAGATGAAGGGATACAGGGTAGCTATAGTCGGCGCCACCGGAATGGTGGGCCAGGAGTTCATCAAGGTCCTGGAACAGCGTAACTTCCCCATGGACTCTATCGAACTGCTGGCCTCGGACCGCTCCGCGGGCAAGAAGCTGTTCGTTAACCACGACGAGGTGGTGGTCAAGGAGACAACCCCCGAGTCGTTCAAGAAGATAGACATCGCCCTCTTCTCGGCGGGGGGAGAGACGAGCCGTTACTTCGCGCCCATCGCCGCCCAGTCGGGGGCCGTGGTCGTTGATAACAGCTCGGCCTGGCGCATGGACCCCAAGGTGCCGCTGGTGGTGCCGGAAATTAACCCCGAAGACATCAAGTGGCACAAGGGGATTATCGCCAACCCCAACTGCTCCACAATTCAGATGGTGGTGGCGCTGAACCCGTTGCACAAGGCTAACCCCATCAAGCGCCTGGTCATCGCCACCTATCAATCGGTTTCGGGCACGGGCTCGGCGGCGGTGGAGGAGCTAACCGAACAGTCCAAGCAGGTGCTGGACGGGCAGACCGCCGTGCCCCACGTCTACCCCCACCAGATAGCCTTTAACATACTGCCCGAGATAGACGTCTTCCTCGATAACGAATACACCAAGGAAGAGTGGAAGATGGTGGAGGAGACACACAAGATAATGCACGCCCCCGATATCGCCATATCGGCGGTCTGTGCCCGCGTGCCCGTATTTATCGGGCACAGCGAAGCGGTGCACATCGAGTTTTCCCAGCCGATGGCCCCCGAAGAGGCCAAGCGCATCCTGGCGCAGGCGCCGGGGATAAAGATACTAGACGACCCTGCCATCAGCCTCTATCCTCAGCCCTGGTCAGCGGCGGGCACCGACGAGGTCTTCGTCGGGCGCATTCACCGCGACGCCTCTCACCCCAACGGTCTGGTGATGTGGGTTGTCGCCGACAACCTGCGCAAGGGGGCCGCCCTCAACGCCGTCCAGATTGCCGAGGAGATGGTTAAGCGGGACTGGGTGCATCCCGGGGAGGCAGCCAAATGAAGAAGCTGGGCAGATTGCTGACGGCTATGGCCACCCCCTTCGACGAAAAGGGGGCGGTTAACTATGAGCGGGCCAAGAAACTGGCGCTGGCTCTGCTCGATGCGGGCAGCGACGGGGTGGTGGTGGCCGCCACCACCGGTGAGTCGCCGACATTGAGCTGGGAAGAGGAAATGCGCCTCTTCACCGAGGTCAAGGCGGCGGTGGGAGGACGGGGCACAATCATCGCCTATACCGGCTCCAACAGCACCGCCGAAGCCGTGGAAGCCACCCAGAAGGCGGAGAAAATCGGCGTCGACGGCTGCCTGCTGGTCGTCCCCTACTACAACAAGCCCACCCAGGAGGGCATATACCAGCACTTCAAGACCGTCGCCGAAAACACCAGCCTGCCCATTATCATGTACAACATACCGGGGCGAGTGGTCATCAATATGTCGGTGGAGACCATGGCGCGCTTGAGTCGGATAAAGAATATCGTCGGCGTCAAAGAAGCCAACGGCGACATGGCTCACGTGGCCCGAACGCTGGAACAAACCGACAAGGACTTCCTTATCTGGAGCGGCAACGATAACGACACCTTTCTCATCATGGCCCTGGGCGGCTACGGCACCATCGGCGTGGCCACGCATCTGGTGGGCAAGCAGATTAAGCGGATGATTGACCTGATTCTCTCCGACAAGATTCAAGAAGCGGCGGCTATCCATCGCCATATATTGCCGCTGGTGGACGCGCTCTTTATCGAGACCAGCCCGGCACCGCTTAAATACGCCCTCAACCACATCGGTTTCAACGTGGGCAAGCCGCGTTTGCCCCTCGTCGAGGCCAGCCAAAAGGCAGCCGACACCATCAAGGCGACGCTGAAGAACTACACCATAGACCTGAAGGTTTAGAGCGCACTAAACCTAGCCCCCCACTCTGTCAGCGTACGTTGTTTTGACCCACCCTACCCACCCTTAGAGGGGATTCTCCCTCTAGAATTCCTTCCGGGGATACGCCCTACCCCACCCTATATGGGGATTTGAAAGGGGCAAAGCCCCTTTCTACATTAAAGGGCGGCGGGCGGGAATAGATAATATCGGGGTGGGGAAAGAGGGCAGGGTGATAAATAGCCTAGAGATACATGCGGAAGCCGTGGGCCGACCTCTTAAAGCCCAATCTCTTATAGAACCAGTGAGCCAAACGGCGTTTGGTGCTGCTTAAGAGCTGGAGCTTGTAGCAACCCGCCTCGCGGGCGCGGGCAATGGCATACTCCGTAAGCATTCGGCCGATTCCCCGGCGGCGGTGGGTGGGGTCAACGACCAGATTTTCCACAATCGCCCAGGGCAGGGCGCCGTGGGAAAAGTTGGGTACGATTATAAGCACCATGGTGCCGACCACTTCGCCGTCCTCCTCAGCCACCAGCAGCTCGTGACCGGACATCGAGCTAATCTCTTTAAACACCGGCCCCGTCTCGTGCCGGGTAAGGTCGTGGCGCTCGCCCGTCAGCTCTTCGTAGAGCTCCAGGATGCGTGGTATATCCTGTTCGGTAGCTAGTCTTACTTTCGCCATTTGAATCCCCTACAGGATAGGCGTCTTCTCGATAGTCTGTTCCCGCTCCGGGCCCACACTGAGCAGGTTGACCGGGCAGCCGATAAGCTCTTCAATCCGCGTTACGTAGTTGCGGGCGGCCTCGGGCAGCTGGTCGAAGCGGCGGATAGCAGTGGTGTCGGCTTGCCAGCCGGGCATCTCTTCGTAGACGGGCTTACAGCGCGCCAGTGCGGTAATGTTGCCCGGGAAATAGTCAATCCGCTTGCCGTCCAGCTCATAGGCGACGCCTATCTTGAGGCTGGGCAATATATCGAGGATATCGAGGCGGGTAATAGCCGCCCCGGTCAGCCCGTTGACCCGGCTGCTGAAGCGGGCGGCGACGGCGTCGAGCCAGCCGCAACGGCGCGCCCGGCCGGTGGTGGTACCGTACTCATGCGCCCTTTCCCGGATAAGCTCACCCGTCTCGTCATTTAACTCGGTGGGAAAGGGACCACCGCCGACGCGGGTACAGTAGGCCTTATAGACGCCCACAGCGCGGTCAAGCCGGCTGGGACCTAAGCCCGAACCCAGACAGGCCCCCGCCGCCAGCGGCGATGAAGAGGTGGTATAGGGGTAGGTGCCGAAATCGGGGTCGAGCAGAGCGCCCTGAGCCCCCTCCAGTATCACCAAATCACCCTTGGTCACCGCCTCGTCGAGCATTATGGTCGTCTCGCCAATGTGGGTTGCCAACCTGTCGCCATACTGGCAGTACTGGTCATAGACCTCGTCCAGCGAGAGCGCTTTAGCCCCGTAGACCTTGTTCAGGATGGTATTCTTATAGTCGAGGATGGAGCTCAGCCTCTCCCGCAGCGCCTTTCTGTCCAGCAAATCGCCGGCCCGGATGCCCAGCCGCGCCGCCTTATCGGTAAAGGCGGGGCCGACCCCCTTGAGGGTGGTGCCTATCGCCCTGCCCGCCCGCGCCTCCTCCTCTAATCCGTCGAGGAGAAGGTGATAGGGCATAATCAGGTGGGCCCGGTCGCTGATAAAGAGGTTATCGGTAGTCACGCCACGCTCATTTAAGTTATCCATCTCGCTGATTAAGACCTTGGGGTTGATGGCCACCCCGTTACCGATGATACAAGCCACCCCGGGATTAAAGATGCCCGAGGGAATAAGGTGCAACTTAAAACTGCCGTGGGGGTTCATCACCGAATGACCGGCATTGTCACCGCCGGAAAAACGGACCACCATCCTGGCCTGCTGAGCCAGCATGTCGACCACCTTCCCCTTCCCCTCATCCCCCCACTGGGCGCCAACAACAGCAATAACCGGCATTGTTCCTCCTCTAAGCTTTCTTATAACACAAATTGCGCCCTAAATAAAAGGGCTAACTTTTTTGATTTCGCCAGACGCTGAATAACCGCTGGCCAGCGGTGAAAAAGCTGAAGGCGGCGATGACGGCCAGGGCGATAACCAGGGCGTGTTCAAGACCGCTTAATAATAGACCCAGCGCCAGCACGATTATCCTCTCGGCTCGGGTGAAGATTCCCCGCTGGCATTCTATTCCCGCCCCCTCCGCCCGGGCGCGGATATAGCTCACCATCAACGAGCTGACCATAGCCAGGAAGACCAGCAGCACCAGCCACCACGTATTTTCCAAGTAGAATAGTATCGCCACCAGCAGCGCCGCCTCGGAGAGGCGGTCGAGGGTAGAGTCGAGGACGCCGCCGAAAGGGGTAACCTTACCGATATGCCGGGCCAGCGCGCCATCCAGTATATCGAAATAACCCGCCGCCAGCACGACAAAACCGCCGGCGAAGGGGTGCCCCGTGCCGATGAGCGCCGCCGCCCCCAGGATTACGGCGAAGCCGAACCAGCTTATAACGTTGGGGGTCACCCCC
>JASFEJ010000049.1:0-9465 GCA_050124895.1 Dehalococcoidia bacterium | reverse complement strand
TTCGTTATCACGGATAGCCGCCAGCCCCGAGCCCAGCTTGGAGCTCAGTATATAGCGCATCAGGAAAATTGAGGCAACCCCGATGGCCAGCGCCATCCAGTAAGTATGTGTCCCGGAGACGCCGGCTATCCCCTGAATCGGATAGCCCGACCCTCCCCCATAGACCGGCCTGCCGACGGGCGACCAGATGGTAAAGACATACCTCAATACCTCAGGCAAGACCAGCGTGCCGATAGCGAAATATATGCCCTTAAGCCTGAAGACGGGGAAGGAGACGAGCGCGGCAAAGGCCGCCGACACTATACCGCCGAGGATTATCCCCAGGTACCAAGGTAAGCCGAACCAGCTGCCTATAGCCAGGGTGTAGCCAGCCAGCCCGACAAAGGCCGCCGGGCACAGGGATATCAGGCCGCTATAACCGGCCAGCAGGTTCCACATATTGGCCATGCTCAGGTAGATGAAGAAGAGGAAGAGGTAAAGAATCCAGGAGCGGGAGACCCCTATTACCGGAAAGAGGACCAGCAGCGCGATGACCGCTATCAGCGGCATCCATACCCTTCGCTGTTGAGGCATGGTAATTTTCATCTCCCTCCTAACGTCCGAATATACCTTTTGGTACCAAGGCCAATACCACCAGCACCATAACGTAAGCCACCAGCATCTGGGCGGCCACGCCAAAGAAATAGCCGCCCAGAGTCTGGGCCAGGCCGAAGGCGATACCGCCGACGAACGTGCCCACAATACTGCCCAGACCGCCCAGGACGACCACGCCCAGGGCGATTATCAGGAAGGACATTCCCGATATCGGCGTAAAGGAAAAGGTAAGCCCCAGGAATATGCCGGCCACGGCCGCCAGCGCCATGGAGATGGCGAAGGTATAGGCGTAAACGCGGTCGGTGTTTATCCCCATCAGGTGAGCCGTTTTCCTATCTTGGGCAGCGGCCCTTATCGCCCGGCCCAGGTAGGTTCTCTTCAGGAACAGGTGGAGGAAAACCATGACCAATATGGCCGCCAAAAAGTCCAGCAAATAGATTAGCGGCACGTGGACCGGCCCGGCGCTGAAACTCTCCAGGGCATAGGAGGTGGTTAAGCCCCGGGCCATAGGCGTCCAGATGAGCTGGTAGGCGTTTTGCAGGATTAAAGAGAGGCCGAAGGCGATTATCAGGGTGGCGTCCATTGATATCTTAAAGGCCCGGTTGAGCAAAAACTTCTGAATGACAAAGCCGATGCCGAACAGTACGGGCATACCTACGATTAAGCTCAAGATGGGGTCGATGCCGAAGACGGTGAGAGCGACATAGCCGAAGTAGCTGCCCAAGATGACCAGGTCACCGTGGGCGATATTTATCTCCTTGACCACACCGAAAACCAGCGAAAGACCCAGGGCGATTACGGCGTACAACCCGCCCAGCAGAATCCCCATCACTATAGGCGTAGCTAAATCAGACAATAAGTCCATGGCTAAGCTTTCTTAAACATCAGGTGCCAAAGTAGGCCTTTTTAACCCTTTCTTCTTCACGGAGTTTGGCGACATCGCCGCTTAAAACGACCCGCCCCACCTCCATAATGTAGGCCCTATCCGCCTCGGTAAGGCTGCGCCTTACGTTCTGTTCGACAAAGAGAATGGTAATGCCGCTGTCTCTGATTTCTCGCAGGACTCGGTAAAGTTCGTTAATCACTATGGGAGCCAGCCCCAGAGACATCTCGTCGAGTAGTATCAGCCTGGGGTCGGACATTAAGCCCCGCCCCAAGGCTAACATCTGCTGCTCCCCCCCGCTCAGCGTTTTGGCCAGCTGGTTCTTTCTGTCTTCCAGCACCGGGAAGAGCTGGTAAGCCCTCCGCAGGTTTTGCTTCCGCTTGGACCTCGCCTTACGGTTGTAGGAGCCTATTATCAGATTCTCCAGAACGGTCAGGTCGGGGAAAACCATTCTCCCCTCCGGGACCTGAGAGATGCCAAGGTCAACGATACGGTAGGGCTCTAATGCCGAGATATCCTTCCCCTCGAACTCAATGCTGCCCTTGGTCGGGTGCACCAGGCCCGATATCGCGTCCAGCAGGGTGGATTTGCCGGAGCCGTTGGCGCCGATAATGGCCACGATTTCTCCCGGCTTAATCTCCAGAGACACGTCCCAGAGGGCTTGAAAGCTCCCGTGAAATACGTCTATATGGCTAACTTTTAGCAACGTTTCTTCGGGCATTCTTTTCCGACCTAATAAAAGCCCACGTCTATTCCGACTCACCCAGGTAGGCTTCGATTACCCGTCTGTCTTCCATTACCTCGGCGGGGGGGCCCTCGGCGATTTTAGCCCCCTTGTCCATCACTACAATCCGGTCAACCACCCTGGTCATCACCCTCATAACATGCTCGACCAGTATAAAGGCGATGCCCATTTCGCGCACCGCTTGCAGTATCTCCAGTATCCGCGGGATTTCCTCTTCGTTTAAGCCCGCCGCTACCTCATCGAGCAATAGTAGCATCGGCTCGGTGGCCAGAGCCCGGGCCAGTTCCAGCCTCTTCAGGGTTATCGCCGTCAAATCCCTGGCCAGAACGTCCTTCTTTTCGGAAAGGTCGACCATATCCAGCAGCCGGAGAGCCTCGTCTTCGGCGGCATCTTTGCCCAGGCCCTTGCCGTATTGCGCCGCCACCGCCACGTTCTGCAGCGCCGTCAGATTAACAAAGGGCTGAGGAATCTGATAGGTGCGGGCGACGCCGATGTGGCAGAGCCTATGTGTGGAAAGACCGGTGATGCCGTGTCCTTTCAAACTTACCGTTCCGGAATCCGGCTTGTATTCACCGCAAATGAGGTTTAACAATGTTGACTTACCGGCGCCGTTGGGGCCCATCAGGCCCAGCACTTCACCCTCCCGAACATCGAAGCTGATGTCCCGGACCGCCACCACCCCCCCGAAATGCTTGTTCATTCCGACCACGGAAAGCAGTGTTTGCATGTCAACACCCTAATTTAGTTTTCTTAAAGCCTGTATGCGCCGACCGGGATAACTATATCGGCACAAAACTGTATCGGACAGGGCTTGGGCTGACACGGAGCCCAAGCCCCGCTCGACATTTACCATTTATTATGTATTAACTTAATCCCAGGGTTTGGGGAAGATTAAATCAGCCGTTGCCGGCATGAAGTCGTTAAAGGAAAATACGATGGGCGATTCCCACACCCAGGGATTATCGGTCTTCTGCCACTGCCCGAACTGGCAGGGTATTCTCTGGAACTGGTCATTCAGGTCGAAGACAACGCGGCCCCACATCGATACGAAGTCGGTTTCGGCTAAGGCCTGCAATATCGCATCCGAGTCCAGCGTACCAGCTCTCTCGATAACATCAAACATCGTTTGCGCTACGGCATAGTCCCAGCCTATACCCTGGGCCAGCGGTTCGCCGGTGTCCTCATACCACCTATCGGCCAGCTCCTGCGGGGTTAGGCCATCAATGCCCTCGGCATTTTCCATAGTAGGCCACCAGTAGACCTCCAAACCAACGCCATCGGGCAGGTCGCCGCCCCAAGATACAATCTCCTGATAGAACATGGCCCCCCTGGTAGCGAAGACTACCGTGGGTTCAAACCCCTGCGTCTGGCATTGCTTCAACATGGTGCCGGCATCGGGGGCGGGGCAGTTGCCCCAGAGTATCTCGCAGCCAGCGTCCTTCCACTCCTGTATCATGGAGGTAAAGTCCGTGGTTCCCGGAGGGTATATGCCGAACTCTTCGTCGGCCTTGTAACAATCATAGCCCGCGTCGCCAGCAGCTCCGGCGAAGGCCAGGTACCAACCGCGACCATCCGAGTCGTCAAAGGCAAAGATGGCCGCTTTCTTGTTGGTGTCTTCAGCGAAGGCATCGAGGGCACCGAACCAGGTCGGCATCATTATATAGCCGGGGTCACCCGCCCGGAAATCTCCCTCCGCAGCGGGAGTGCCTATGGCAAAGCCGAAAACCCAGCTGTAGGTCCACGGTTCCGCGGCGGCGGCTCGCATACCCATCCAGGCTTCATAGGGGCCGACGCCGAAGATGGCCGGGATTTCATATTCCTGAGCCATCATGGCCGTACCCTGACGCATAGCGGGCACCTCAAAATGCCCGCCCAGCAAGTCCACATCTTCGCTGAGAATCAGGTTTTCGGTAAGAGGCGCCACCTTGAGGGGATCGCTCTCGCAATCGACGACCGTCCACCTGACGGGTAGTCTTGTCCCATACTCTTCCACATAGACCCCGCCCTGGGCGTTGATATCATCGATAGCCGCTTCCGTCCCCCAGCTGGCCACGCCGCCGAACACGGCATAGGCGCCCGTGTAAGATACGGTATCGCCGATGACAATCTCGGCGGGGGCTTCCGGACCCTCGTCACCTTCGCAGGCAACCATCGCCGGCACTAACAGCAATGCTACCAGCAACGGGATTAAAACTAACCTTTTCACTACTCCCTCCCCCCTTTTTCTAAGATTTCAGTCTAGGCTATATTGCTCGCCTCACATGGCAGACCTCCTTTACTTTTATATAGTTTATTTACGGCCAGTATGGGGTGAATCTTGACGGGCCAATAAGAAAAGCCCAGATAATAACCTGGGCTTTTTGAGTCGAAATCAGTCTTTTGCCAGCCGCAAGGAGTTCCGGCGCTGATACTATGACCATCAGCACGCTGGCGTCCGAGCCTCTCGCTGCCTACCTCATAGTTGAGTCGAGAAGGCTCCACGCATAGAGTCTGCCCTGTATCGCCTCGCTCCATAACCTCTCCTTGTCTTCTTGTCGGGAGGTTTTGGTATACGATTTTTAATAGTAATAGCCCGGTATTCTACTTGCCCTTATATCCGGCCGGGGCTGCTTCGGCCAGGGTACCAGCGCCCATTATTATCGTCATCTGCAAATGCGGCCGGCTAACGCCCTTCCAGGTCAGGGGACCGTGTACCACTCCCGCCGGAATATAGATGGCCGAGGTCTTATTGATTTTGAGCGGCTCGCCCCCCACCACGAACTCTATTTCCCCGCCGAGGTCTTCGGGGTTTTTATAGTCGGAGCCGATATGGAGGACGAATTCGTCGGATTTGTCGTGAGTATGTTCGGGGATATGGGGGTTGGGGTCGGGCATAGCATAGACCCAGCCCATCTCGATATAGACGTTGCTTCCGGGCACGAGATCATTGCTCATATAGGTCATGGTGGGGTACTGCCGACCTTTAATGTCGTCGAAATCGGTTTGTACCTCGTACCTCGGTTTTGTTACCAGGTTCTGGTAATAGTTAGCCATTGTCCAGACACTCCTTTTTTAGGTTTTCTATAGTCTAATCGACCAGACCCCCCTTCCTCATCGCCCCCGTTATGGCCGCACCGACGACATCGACCACGGCCGTCCCGCCGTCAATGGTAAGCACCGCCCCGGTCATAAACGATGACTCGTCGCTGGCCAGGTAGCTGCAAAGACCGCCCATCTCGGGCGGTTCGGCGAAGCGGTGCATGGGTATCTCCTGCGCTATCTGATTGATAAAGGTCTTGGGTTCTATGCCCAGCATCTTACCGAACTGACCGAAGTCCTTCTCCGTCATATCGGTCTTGACGCCGCCCGGGCAAACGGCGTTGCAGCGGATGTTGTTACGCCCGTATTCCAGCGCCGCCTGCTGGGTGAGCATAATCAGGCCAGCCTTGGTGCTGCAGTAGGCCGGGTAACTGGGCAGGCAGCGCAAGCCGCCGAGCGAAGCGATATTGATGATAGACCCCCCACCCTCCTTAATCATCAGCGGTATCACCGCCTTCATGAGCAGGAAGGGGCCGGTCAGGTTCACCCCGATAACCTCCCGCCACAGCTTGGGGTCAAGCTCGGTAATGGGCGCCGGATAGTTTATGGCGGCGTTATTCACCAGCACGTTGAGCTTGCCGCCGAACTTCACCGTCGTCTCCACCATGCGCTTCACATCTTCTTCTTTAGACACGTCTCCCGGACAGATGACCAACGTCCCCGAAGGGAGTGATTTAGCCACCTTTTCCAGCATCTCTTTACGGCGGCCAGTGATACAGACCTTGGCACCATCGGCGACAAAGCGCTCGGCGATGGCAGTGCCGATACCAGTGCCTCCGCCGGTAACCAGGGCCACCTTTCCCTTCAGGTTCATATCGCTACCTCCTCATCTCTTAAGGGATTTCACCCGGCGAAAATCTGGTACCGCCCTTAAGGCTCTACTACTTTTGAAGTTTACCCGGGCCAAACGCGGAGTAGTTCAGGTCGTAGAACTGCCCGCAGGTCTCAAAGTAACCCAGGTGCGAGCCGCCCAGGACTATCTTGACCACTACGGCATCACGGTAATACTTCTCGTAGCCGTTCTCCCGGACCACGCCGAAGGAGCCCATCAGCTCCAGCCCCCTTGAGACCAAGTCGGGTACGGTGCGGGTGATATAGGCGTGGATGGCGTGTCCCTTGGCCAACATGCTCTCCGTATTCCACATACCGTAGATATCCATATTATCAAACTGGTGGGCCGTTTCCAGAACGGCGGCTCTACCCACGGATAAGAACGCGGCCATCTCGCCCATTATCATGGCCGCGTGCGTGTGCTGGCTGATTGGTTTGCCCCCGGCCACCCTGTTTTGGGTATAGTCAACCAGAACGTCGAAAGCCCCCTGCAGGGTACCGATGCCGTTGGCGGCATTCAAGGACATTGGGGCGGACACGGCATTGGTGAAAAGGAACCAGGCCTCGGGCCCCTGTATCCCCCACTCCTTGGGCACCCGCACGTTATCGAAATAGGTGGGGGTGTTGCGGTCGGCGTTAGCCCCGCACTTAACCTCGAACTCGCCGTGGGAGACGCCCTTCCAGGGCTCGGGGACATAGACCAGGGTAAAGCCGTCTATCCCCTTCTTGGGGTCCATGTTGCAGACAACACAGTTGAGGTCGGCGATGCCGGCATTTGATGCCCAAAGCTTGTTGCCGTTTATCACCCACTCGTTGCCCTCAAGCTCGGCCCTAACCTTTACCGTCCGGCCCTCGTTGGTCGGGTTCTCGACGTCGCAGGCGGAATCGTCCTCGCTGAAATTCATGCAGGCGACGGCCAGCTCCTGGCCGGTGAACTTGGGGGCGAACTCATCGAAGATGGCCTTGCCCCAAGCCTTCCCCGTCGGCGAGGGGGAAAGGTAAGCCAGCAGCGCCGGCACTAACCCCCAGTCGGTGCAGGCGCAGTGGAGGCTTATGCCGTAGTCAGCGCGTGACAGCTGCTCCTGTATCAGGGCGTCCCCGACCATGGAAAGCTGCTGGTTGCCGCCGTAGTCTTGGGGTATCTTGTTTTTCTGGTAACCCAGGCCTACCTGTAACTTTTTCAGGATGGGGGTAATCACCTTCTCGTGGGTGACGTCATCGTCAATCTTGTCGCGAACGGGCATAATCTCCTTGTCGACAAAGTCGGCCAGGGTCTTCTGCATCATCCTCAGTTCCTCATTGACGAAACACTCCGGGTACTGCAGTTTGTACCATTGACTGGTCTGGTCTAACATCTTCTCTCCTTCTATATTTAATAAATTTCTTTATCTTTAATTAAAATATTTAATGAATTTTGAACTAAATAGATTGCTACCCCACACCCACCCTTAAATGAAAAAGGAGCTTTGTCCTCAAAGCTCCCTCAAATCTTGACCAGCCCGTAATCCCCGACCGAGTACAGGCTCCCGTTATCGGACTTTTCGCTGTTAACAAGTGTCGGGCATCGTGCCTCAATCGCGTGCTCCGCCAGGTAGTAGAGAATAATCTCTTTGGCCATTTCGCCATCCCTTCGCGAGGTCTCACTCACAACAGGTCACATCTGGCTAAGTCCGATAATATTACTACATATTTTGGGGTTTGGCAATAGCTAGAGCTACTGGGTAAATAGCTATAAACTCTAGCCTGGCGCCGGAGGCCCGTCCCGCCACTTTTCGCTTTTTCTCTGTTTTCGGTATTCCCGGTAGATAATAGTAAAGCTCACCAAAAAGCCGAGGACATCCGAGGCTGGTAACGACATCCAGACGCCGTTCAACCCCAGCAGCCAGCGCAGAAGGTATAACAGGGGAAGGAAGAAGACAAACTGTCGTACCAGCGACAGAACCATGGCCATCGTTCCCTGGGACAAACCCTGAAAGGTGGTGATAAACATCACGCTCGGCCCGATTAAAAGCATGGCCGCCAGCATTATACGCATGGCGGGTACGGTTACCGCTAGCAGCTCCGGATCATTGCTGAAGATACCGACAATCTGGGGAGCGAAAATCTCGATAAACATGGTGATAACGCCGAGCAATAGCAGCGTGCTCACCGAGGCCAGCCTTACCGCCTTCCAGAGGCGCTTGAAATAACCAGCGCCGAAATTGAAGCCGATAATGGGCAGCAGCCCGTGGGACAGACCGATTATAGGCATAAAGGCGAGGTCGGAAATGCGCAGGACTATGCCCACGGCGGCAATGGACACCGAGCCGAAGGAGGACACCAAGATATTGAACAGGATGAAGCAAAGGCTCTCCGTTATCTCCAGTATCGTCGACGGCGCGCCGACGCGGTAAATATCGCCCAATATGGGCATATTGGGAATAAGGTGGCCACCCCTTATCCGGAAGGTCGTCCGGCGCGCCAGAAGGTAAAAGAGGGCCAGCGCCGCCCCGGACGACTGAGCGATAACCGTAGCCAGCGCCGCGCCGCGGACGCCCATCTCCGGGAAAGGCCCTAGGCCCAGAATCATCAGGGGGTCGAGGATGATATTGATAACGCTGGCGGTTATCATGATAATCATCGGCTTTATGGCATCGCCCGACCCGCGGATAAGGTTGCTGGCCACCAGGGCGAAGATAAGCTGGGGTGCCCCGTAGGCCGTGATAACCAGGTACTGAATCCCGTATTCCATGATGTCCGGCGTGGCGCCGAAGGTAGTCAGGATAGTCTCGGTGAAAAAGACAGCAACCATCATGAAAAGGAGACCCCAGAAGGCGCTCAGGAAGAACGTCTGTCCGGCGACGTGATTGGTGGCCTCGGGATTATTCTCGCCGAACCGTCGGGAAACGAGGGCGGCGACACCGATGCCGGTGCCGACCCCCAGAGCGATGGCAAAAATCTGGTAGGGAAAAACGATGGTCAGGGCGGCGATAGCCTCGTGACCCAGCTTGGCCACCCAGAAGGTGTCGACGATGTTATAAAGACTGAGGGTTACGGTGGCGGCAATGCTGGGCAAGCTCAAACGGAGCAGCAGCCCGCCCAAAGGGGCGTAACCTAATCGCTTGGTGTACTCTTCCATTTGGTCTTACCTATAGTGATAGCCTACCCGGTTATTTCAGGATGCGAAAGCCGTTTTCTTCCAGGTTGGCGATATCGGAATCAATCCCCAGCCCCTTCTTGGTCAGGTAATCCCCCACCATCAGGCCGTCGCAGCCGTATTTCAGGCCCTTTATCTGAGTTGGGGTGTCGAACAGCGGCCGACCGGCGGCAAAGCGAATCCCGGCCTCAGGATTAA
>JASFEJ010000048.1:0-9501 GCA_050124895.1 Dehalococcoidia bacterium | reverse complement strand
TGGCCGTAGTTGGCAGCTGGGAAGGGTCTTTCTGGTAGGGCTGCTCCTCAGCTTCGGCGTTGAAGGCCTCTATGTCTATATCCTCACCCATAGCGGCAGCCTTGGTTTCAGCCGCTTTAGCTTTATCTTTATAAGACTTAGAAGATTTTATCGCACGCATCGGGCACACTCCTCATAACCCTTTTCCTTGACGTTAGCTAGAATCTCGTGAGGGTCTCCCTGGCAGACGACCCTGCCCTCAAGCATGACGTAGCCGGTGCGGACATTAATGTATTCCAGTATGTGTCCGGTATGGGTGATGATAAGCCCCATGCACTTCCGGGTGCGTATCGGGCAGTCCTTTTCCAATAACTCGTTGATGAGCTGGCCGATGAGGGCGATATTTACTAGGTCGACGCCGGACTCGGGCTCGTCGAGCAGGGTAAGCTCCGGTTTCTGCGCCAATAACTGCATGAGCTCGGCGCGCTTTATCTCCCCGCCGGAAAAACCGTAGTTTATGTCCCTATCCAGAAAGCCGGTGAGGTCAGCCCTTTCCGCCAGTTCATCGATAACCTTTTCGCCCCCCTTGCCCTTCAGGGCGGCGCTGACCATATCCCGCGTCCTGACCCCCCGCACCACCGGCGGGCGCTGAAAGGAGATGCCGATGCCCAAGCGGGCCCTCTCGTCAACGCCCATTTTGGTTATATCCTTATCCTTAAAGAGAATCTTGCCCCTGGTCACCTGGTAGCGGGGGAAGCCCATTATGGCCATGAGCAGGGTGGTCTTACCGCTGCCGTTGGGCCCGAAGAGGGCGTGCGTCTCACCGGTGCCGATTTTCAGGTTAATATCGTGCAGGATTTCCTTGCCCTCGACGGCGACGTTCAGGTTTTTAATCTCCAGCATACCGTTTGCCTCCTCCTTCTATTCTAGCGGTTTCAGCTAGCCAGCGTCCAGAGAGGGGTGTTCTTTATCGACGAACCAGGCGGCGGGGTCTTTGAGGTATTCGTAGTAGTCGAGCAGAACCAGGTAGTGTTCTCTCTCTTCCCCGGCCACGGCGCGATAAAACTCTCTCTCGGCATCGTGGCTGGCTTCTTTCCCCCGGCGCGTGTAATAGTCGAAGGTCTTGTTTTCCATGGCCATCGCCGTCTCTACGGCCTCAAGCTCGGTTTTTAAGCCCTTCACCCCGGAACTCATCGCCGCGGTGGCGCGGGCAAAGATGGTCCGCAGCGTTCTGCCGCCGTCGGGCTCGAAATCAACCTTAGGCCAGCCCATTTTCGCCTTTATAGCTTCGTATATCCTCTCGAACCTCCGGCGGTGATAGTCTTCTTCCGCAGCCAGCTTCTCCAGCAGCTTTTTGCCCAGCTCGTTAGCGCTCTCCCGGCTGGCTTTCAGATAGAACTCCTTGCCGTCAATCTCCATCTGGATGGCAACCTGAAGCCCCTCTAAGGTCTTATCGTGTTCCGTTGTCATCTTAAACCCCCCTCTAGATAGTTTAGTCAGCTTTGGCTTTAAGCTGGGTAAGCTGGTTAAGATGGTCTCTTTCCTGGTCTATGATATTTTGAATAACCTTCTGGTCGGCGGGCTTTACCAGGTTCTGCATCTCACTATAGAAGAGTATGGAGTCCTTTTCCGCCTGAATACCGATATCAAGTGCTTCGGCTTGGGAGGAGGCTTGGGCGGCTTTCTGCCGGGCCTGGGCAACGCTGGTGAAGACCGAGCTGTCAGCCAGCGATTTCAGGTAGAGGCGGTAGTCTTCATCGTAATCCTCCGGTGGCTGATAGCTGCCCACCGTTTTCAGCATGTCCTGGAATGTTTTTTGATGTTTTATTTCCTCGGCAGCCAGGTGCTCGTAGACAGCCCGGGCGCTTTTGTCCTGGCTCTTTTCGGTCAAAGCCTGATAGAAGGCAGCCCCGTTTCTCTCTATGTCTAATGCCAGCTCTAGCAGCTCGCTGCCGGAGAAGATAATGGACATTTTACCTCTTACTTTCTATTGATAACATGATAAACGGTAAAGAGTGACAAAAGCATAAAATCGGGCAGAGAAAACTTACAAAGTTATCACAATTTGTCAGCTAGAGCTCTATGAAGATCTGGTCGTCCTCGACCTGCACTCGGTAGGTCTTGAGGTCTTTGGCTGACTTGATGGCTCTGCCCACCCGGGCCAGGACGCCCTTGCCCCTCAGCCAGCGCACCGCTTTGCCGTCCCTCAGGTCGAACTGCGAGCCGTGCAGGGGGCAGGTGACCACCGTTCCTTCCAGCGTGCCCTGGGCTAACCTGCCTTTCATGTGGGGACAGCGGTTATCCGCCGCGTAGTAGTCGTTGCCGACTCTGGCCAGAAGAAACTCCCCCTGCTTGGTGGGAACGGATTTCATGGCGCCGTCCTCTAACTCCCCGACCTTGCCCACTTTAAGAGTGCTCATCCGACTCACCTCCCCGCTTCTTTGGCTACTGTCTCCCTAACCCGTAGTATAGCTAATTTGGGCACAAAATGCTACTGCCGTCCCTTTTGGAGACAGTACCTTACTGTGGGGGGATAACGGCGGCTTAGATTATTACCTCTGCCTCTTTAAGCTGGGCGATGTCTTCCCAGCTGTAGCCGAGCTCCAGCAGAATTTCCTCGGTATGTTGCCCCAGTTCGGGGGCCTCTCGCTTAACCGCCGCCGGGGTCTGGCTGAACGTCCAGGGGAAGCCGAGCATCTTAATCTTACCCCAGACCGGGTGGTCGACATCGACGATGTAGTTGTTGACCAGCGCCTGTGGGTCTTTAAAGACCTCGCTGGAAGACTGGATGGGGGTGTAGATTACGTCTTCCTTCTTGAATATCTCCATCCACTCGTCGCGGTTCTTGGTGGCGAACTTCTTGTCCAGTATGGCCACCAGCTCCTTGCCGTGGTCGTGCCTGGCCTCGATAGTGTTGAACCTGGGGTCGTTTTCCAGCTCCTCTAGCCCCATCGCTTTGCACACGTTGGGCCAGTATCTGTCGGGCTGAAGATGGGCGATGACAATCCATTTGCCGTCCTTACACTGGTAGTGGTTGTAAATAGGGTTGCCGGCCTCGGCCCTGATGAAGCGGGGGAACTCCTTCCCCAGCACCCCGGGGGCGGCAAAGTTGACCCCGTGCAGGGCGATAAGGCTGCCCATCAGCGATGTATCTACCAGCTGTCCCTTGCCTGTTTTTTCGCGGGCGTATAGGGCGGCGGTTACCGCCCAGGCACAGATGAGTCCACCCTGCTCATCGCCCATCCCCGGTATCAGGGTTCCCGGCGGGCCATTTCTCTCGCCGCACATCATCATCGTGCCCGAACGGGCGATTCCGGTGTAGTCAAAGGAGAGGGTATTGGCGTCGGGGCCTTCCCGACCCCACCCCGAAGCGTGGGCGTAGATAAGTTTGGGGTTTATCGCCGACAGCGCCTTATAATCAATCCCTAGCCGTTTGGGGGCGTTAATGCTCAGGTTGGTCAGGAAGACGTCGGTTCGCTTGATTAGCTTGAAGAATATCTCCTTGCCCTTATCCGTGTTCAGGTCCAGGGCGATGCTGCGCTTGTTGCGATTGTTGCTCTCGAAATAGTAGTTGCGCCCCTTTAATCCCGTATCGGCGCCGACAATCCTCATCATTCCCCTTCCCGGGTCTCCGTTCTTGGGTTCCACCTTGATTACCTCGGCGCCCAGGTCACCCAGCCTCATCCCGGCTACCGGCCCTTGCTGAAACATGCTGATTTCCACAACCTTGACACCATCCAACGGTCCCGCCATCGCTTTTGCCTCCTTTTCCGTCGTTTGGTTGCAGGGTCATATGGACTAGCTAGCGGTAGATATGTGTAGTGATAACTGAGACTATATCCGGTTTGTCGCGCCGCCGTTTCTGGAAACGACGACCTTGCTACAATGTTGGACACCCGCCTTGGTCAAGCCCATAAACGGGTTAGTAAGAAGGCTGGATACGTCATGCATACACATATCCAGCCTTCGCCGTGAGCTTTTGATATTAACTGGTTTTACTGTTAACTAGGTTAGGCTTTCCCGATGCGGAACATCTTGGTGCCGCAGGTAGGGCACACTCCCTGGGTGGCCGGCCTACCATTCTTCATGGTTATCTGTTTGGCATCCTTCATCTCTTTCTTGGCTCGGCATTTAACACAGTAGGCTTGCATTAGGTTTACCTCCTTTTTTATGAACGATAACCTATTCGTCGCCTAATGTCAATAGCTAATTGCGCAGAATTGGGGTCTTTTTCATCCAGTTGCTCGAAACTATCGTACTCTTGAGCCGCTCTCACCGCTCTTCGGGCTACCCCAGCTTCATTATTATAGGTAGAATTCCCTGCAAATCTCCACTGACGGTAACGTCGGCGCTCCGCTCGACTTCGGGGGCTTTGGGATTGAAGGCAATTCCCAGGCTGGCTTGTTCTAGCATGCAGATATCGGCGATATTGTCACCTACGGCCACTGTTCTCTCCAACGGTATCTTGGTCTCCCGGGAAAGGTTGACCATGGCGTTCAGCTTACATATGGCGTGCCGGAGGCATCCCTCCTTGCCCTCTGACCAGTCTAGAGGCATCTCCACCTCTCCGGTAGCCCTGCCTCCCTTTATCATTAGCTTATTGGCTATGGTGTAGTCGAAGCCGAGGCGTTTCTTAAGCCGCTCGGTGGCTATAGTGTAGCTGTCGCTGATGATGGCCAGGATATGCCCGTCCTTTTTCAGTGCCGCTACCGTCGTCTCGGCGCCCGGCGAGAGGGGAATGCGGTCGAAGGTATCGACGATTTCCTGGGCGCTGGCTCCCTTGAGCAGGGCGGCGATGCTTCTGGTCTTCTCGTATTCGGGAATACGGCTGGCCATTATCTCCTTGAGCATGGTCTCAAAACCGAAACGGCGGGCCAGCTGGAAGACAAACCGCTCGGCAATGAGCGTGCCATCCATGTCAAAGACTATCAGTCTTGGCTTTTGGGAATTCGGCATAGCTAATCTTTGAGCACTGAGTATGATTCCAGGTGCTCGGCCATAAAGTTGGTGAAACTCTTGATACTGGCGTTGCGGGGAGGAGGGGTGACGTGGGGCTTGGAGGGCGTTTCCCCTTTTTTAAGAGCGCGCTGGGTGGATAGCTCCCTGAGGACCAGTTTCTTGGTCTCTTTCTCACAGAGCGGGGAGTGATAGATGGTGCTTAAGCCCTGGAGCAGCATATCTTTCAGGTGTTCTACACCCCTCTCCTCGTGGAAGTGGGGGTTCCGGCTCTCTATCTGGAAGATTTCGACGCCTTCCTTGGCTATCTTATGGCTGGCCATGGGCAGCACCCCGCCGTAGTCTTCGCAGAGGGAGACCAGCTCCTGCGGCTCGACGGCGTAGCCCGAAGCGAAGGGGGTTATCCTGGCCAGCTTGGTGCTCATGGCGTGCTCGCCGGCGTTACCCGTCTTGATGATGTCGGTCTCGAAGCCGGTGTTGGCCGAGAGCAGGGAGTTCATGCACTTATTGGTCGTCTCCGAAACCCGCCCCCACTTGCGGAAGTAGATTTCACCCGATACCTTGGGCTTGTAGCGCCACAGGATTCTGACCATAGCGTAGGGCGACTGGGCGATAGTAAAGCCGGCGGCGTAGCAGCGGGAGTATTCCCAGACTGAGCCGGGGAAGTAATTATCGGCGTCGATAAAGCCAAGGTAGTCCTTTCCCGCCAGTAGGGCGGTGAGCATCCCCACCACCATCCCCTCGGACTTGCCGTTCCTTACCGCTTTACCCTCTTTATCCAGCAGGTCGGTGTACCTGGCCTGGGCCAGCGCCTTAGCCAGCAGCGGGTCTTTCTGGTGGATAATCAACGCCTGACGCTGGGTGAAATGGCAGTACTGCTCCAGGGTATCGTGCTCCATGCCAAAGCGGTCGGTCGGCTCGCGCTCGCTGTTGGAGACGACTATTATCAGGCACTCGTGAGGAACGCCGCTGATAACCCCCTCGAAGAGCTTGAGCTTTTCGTCCTTGACCGGTATGACGATAGCCATGCGCTCCTCGACCGCCTTAATCGCCTCCTCCTCTATTTTGTCAACGGCTATCGACTCCTTGAGCTGCCCGTTGGCTCTCTGTCCTGAGTCGAGCTCCAGGACTTTTTGCACGTCGTTTATCTTTATTGAGCCGAAGCGCTCGGTATATCGCTGCCTTTCGATACGCATCTAATACTCCTAGGCAAGCTGATACTAGCATAATCGTAGCTTATTGTAAACCTGCCTAGAGATAAGGGAAAACACCTACTAGAAATTCTCTTGTCAAAAGTGTAAAATAATTTTGATAGGACATATTGGAGGATTGTAAATGGATAAACTAGAGGTGCTGAGAAGGTCCGACGTATTCCACTATCTTGACGATGATGACCTTAAGACTGTGGCCGAGATGTGTACCGAGGAGGTTTTTGAGGCGGGAAAGACCATATGCCGGCAGGACAAGGAGAGCGAGAAGCTGTATGTGGTTGAAGACGGGCTGGTGTCCGTCCTTCTCGAGCTGGGGCCAACCGATAAGCGGCAAATCCAGGCCGCGGCTAACTACGAGTGCTTCGGCTGGTCGGCATCCATCCCTCCCTACCGTTGCGTCTGCACGGTGAAGGCTTTGGAGAAGACCAAGGTGCTTGCCTTTAACGGAAAAGACTTGCGCAATCTGGTTTATACCAACCCCAAGCTGTGTGCCGCCATTGCTGGCGGCGTAGCCTACGTCATCTCGCAAAGGCTTCGGGAGTCATTTTCCCAGCTCATGGGAGTCTCCTACCAGGATTAACCCTCAGGTATTATAACCGTTACGGCGGATAGTCAACCTCTAGTATAATCTAGTGTAGAGAACGCATGGCTGTTAACTGAGGCAGGGCGTTGAACTAGTAAGGAGAGTTTTATCTATAATGGAAGAAACGAAGACCATCACCTCTATGATGGAGGAGAAAAGGCTTTTTAAGCCTCCCAAGCAGTTAAGCCAGGGAGCTTATATAAAGAGCTTTGACGAGTATAAGAAAATCTACCAGAAGTCTATCGAAGACCCCGAGGCTTTCTGGGGAGAGCTGGCCGAACAGCTTGACTGGTACCAGAAGTGGGACAAGGTGTGCGTCGCCGATTTTGAGAACGCCAAGCACGAGTGGTTCGTCGGCGGCAAACTCAACGTCAGCTATAACTGCATTGACCGGCACCTCAAGACCTGGAGAAAGAACAAGGCCGCCCTCATCTGGGAGGGGGATATCGGCGATAGCAAGACGCTTACCTACCAGCAGCTTTACTACGAGGTCTGTAAGTTCGCCAACGTACTAAAAAAGCACGGCGTCAAGAAGGGCGACCGGGTTTCCATCTACCTGCCCATGATTCTGGAGCTACCCATCGCTATGCTGGCCTGCGCCCGAATCGGGGCCGTCCACAGCGTTGTCTTCGGCGGTTTCAGCGCCGAGGCGCTGCGGGATAGGGTCCTGGACTGCGGTGCCAAAATCCTTATCTGCGCCGACGGCTACTACCGCAGCGGTCGCGTCATCAGGAGCAAGGATAACGCCGATACGGCCGCTAAGGCCTGCCCCGAGGTCAAGACCCTGATTGTGGTTAATAGAGCCAACATTGGGGTAAATATGGAGGCTGGCCGCGACCTCTGGTGGCACGAAGAGATGACGGCGGAGGATATCAAGCCTTATTGCGAGCCCGAGCCGATGGATGCCGAAGACCCCCTCTACATCCTCTACACCAGCGGCAGCACCGGCAAGCCCAAAGGCGTGCTGCATACCCAGGCCGGCTATCTCCTCTATTGCTACCAGACACTCAAGTGGATATTCGATATTAAGGAAGAAGACACCTTCTGGTGCACCGCCGATATCGGCTGGGTCACCGGACACAGCTATATCGTCTACGGGCCGCTGGCCCTGGGCACCTCAAGCCTGGTCTTTGAGGGTGTGCCCACCTACCCCCACCCCGACCGCTTTTGGGATATCGTAGAGAAGTATCAGGTTGACGTTTTCTACACCGCCCCCACCGCCCTGAGGGCGATAATGAGAGAGGGCGACGAGTGGCCGGCCAAGCATAATCTCGATTCACTGCGTATCTTGGGCTCGGTGGGCGAGCCGATTAACCCCGAGGCCTGGATGTGGTATTACGACGTCATCGGTAAAGGCCGCTGCCCCATCGTGGATACCTGGTGGCAGACGGAAACGGGAGGCATCCTGATTACCCCGCTGCCTGGAGCCACCGCGCTTAAACCGGGCTCGGCTACCTTCCCCTTCCCCGGCATCGAGCCGGCTGTGCTCAGGCAGGATGGCTCCGAAGCCGACGTCAACGAAGGCGGCTACCTGGTGATTAAAAAGCCCTGGCCGGGCCTGATGCGGACGGTCTACGGTGAACCGGAGCGGTTCAAGAACACCTATTTCGTCCAGTACCCCGGTGTCTATACCACCGGCGACGGCGCCAGGATAGATAACGACGGCTACTACTGGCTGATGGGGCGCATCGACGATGTTATCAACGTCTCCGGCCACCGCATCGGCACCGCCGAGGTGGAAAGCGCCCTGGTCTCCTACCCACAGGTGGCCGAGGCGGCTGTGGTCGGCATGCCCCACGAGATTAAGGGGCAGGGGATATACGCCTTCGTGACCCTGAAAGCCCACGTTAAGCCCACCGACGATCTTAAAAAAGAGCTGGTGACCCACGTCCGCAAGGAGATTGGGCCCATCGCCACACCCGATAAGCTCCAGTTTGCCGACGGGCTGCCCAAGACCAGGAGCGGCAAGATTATGCGCCGCATACTGACCAAGATTGCCGCCGGCGACGTTGAGAACCTGGGCGATACCAGCACCCTGGCCGACCCGTCGGTGGTCGAAACCCTGGTCGAGGGCAAACAGTAGGGAGCTTCTTTACATAACCATTAAGCCACTGAGTATAACTCAGTGGCTTAATTTTTTATACGGCAAGGGATTGACAAGAGTAGTGCCACTAGTGTAATTTAAGGCAAACGGTTGCCAGTTGCCCGTTCTTTCATCGCTAACCGCTGGAATCCAACCAACTTTCAGGAGCTATAACGATGCGAGAGGTTAGGATTATACCCTGTCTGGATATTAGCGAGGGCAGGGGACTAAATCCCTCCGACTGTTCCTCGATGTCTTCACTCGTTTCAACCGCTTTTACATTATCTTACCGTGGGATAACTATGCCTATCATATGTAAAGAAAGGGGATTGTAATAATGAATCTACAACGACCCAACGCCAACGAAGCTACCCGGACGGCCAATCGTTCCCGAAGCGTGGTCCCCATGAGCGGGCTCTGCACCCGCTGTGTTGACGGGTGCACCGGAAACTGTGAGGTTTTCAAGGCGACCTTCCGCGGCCGGGAGCTGATATACCCCGGGCCCTTCGGCGAGGTCACCGCCGGAGGCGACAAGGACTATCCCGTCGACTACTCTCACCTCAATATACAGGGCTACGCACTGGGGGCTGAAGGACTACCCCCCGGTGTCAGCGGCGACTCCGATACGGCTATCTTCCCGGCGGTGAGCACCGAGACCGAATACGGCTGGGACATCAAGGTAAAGATGA
>JASFEJ010000047.1:0-9542 GCA_050124895.1 Dehalococcoidia bacterium | reverse complement strand
AGCCAGGAGCTGGAGATACCGCTGGTGGCCACCAACGACGTCCACTACGTCAATAAAGAAGACGCCTCGGCCCACGACCTGCTGCTTTGCATCGGCACCAACTCCTCTATTCACGACCAGAAAAGGATAAAGATGGCCGGCGACTTCTATTACCTCAAGAGCCCGGAGGAGATGGCGGCGGCCTACCAGGATATCCCCGAAGCTTTGGAGAACACCGAGAAAATCGCCGAGATGTGCAACCTCAAGCTCGAATTCGGGCGCCTGCACCTCCCTGAGATTGACATACCCGAGGGCAAGACCGCCGACGAGTTTCTGGCCGACCTCTGCCGCCAGAACCTGGACAAATATTACCCCGACCCCTCCCCGGAGATAAAGCAGCGGCTCGACTACGAGCTGGAGGTCATCAAGCAGACCCAGTTCGCCAACTACCTGCTCGTCGTCTGGGACATCATCTCCTTCGCCAGGGAGAAAAAAATACTCTTCGGGGTCAGGGGCAGCGCCGCCGCCAGCATTATTCTACGCTGCTTAGGTATCACCGAAGTAGACCCCATCGAGAACAAGCTGGTCTTCGAGCGCTTCCTCAACCTGGAACGCCAGGAAATGCCCGATATCGACCTGGACTTCGAGGACGCCCGCCGCGACGAGGTCATCGCCTATGTATCCCAGAAATACGGCAAGGACCACGTCGCCCAGATTATCACCTTCGGCACGCTGGGGGCCAGGGCGGCGCTGCGGGACGTGGGGCGGGCGCTGGGCATGGCCTACGGCGACGTCGACCGTGTCGCCCGGCTGGTGCCCTTCCGTCCTGGGATGACCCTGGAAAGGGCGCTGGAGGAGAACAACGAGCTTAAGGTTATCTACGCCGAGGACAAAATCATCCGCAAGCTGGTCGATTCCGCCCAAAAGCTGGAGGGTACCGCCCGCCACGCCAGCACCCACGCCGCCGGCGTGGTCATCTCCAAGCAGCCCCTGACCAACTATGTCCCCCTGCAGCGGGCGAGCCGGGGCGACGGCGAAACCACGGTGATGACCCAGTTCTCCATGGAGGATATCGCCCGCATCGGGCTGCTCAAGATGGACTTCTTGGGCCTGGCCAACCTGACCATCCTGGGCCGGGCTAAAGAGATTATCGCTCAGAGCCGCGGCGTCGATATCGACCTGCATAATATCCCTATGGACGACGCCAAGACATTTCAGCTTTTATCTTCGGGGGAGACGGTGGGTGTCTTCCAATTGGAAGGCGCTGGCATGCGCCGCTACATCAAGGAGCTCAAACCGACTACCTTCGGCGACATCGCCGCCATGATTGCCCTCTACCGCCCCGGCCCCATGGAGCATATCCCCACCTTTATCAAGGCCAAGCACGGGCTGGAGCCCATCCACTATCCCCACCCGACCCTGACCAGCATCCTGGAAGAGACCTACGGGGTCATCGTCTACCAGGAGCAGGTCTTGTTTATCGTCCAGGCGCTGGCCGGCTACAGCCTGGGTCAGGCCGATATCTTCCGCAAGGCGATGGGCAAGAAGATTGCCGCCGTGATGCAGAAGGAGAAGCGTAATTTCATGAGCGGCGCCAAGGAGATGGGCTATTCCTCTCAGGTCGCCGAGGAGGTCTTCGCCCTTATCGAGCCCTTCGCCGGCTACGCCTTCAACAAGGCGCACAGCTTCAGCTACGCCCTTATTGCCTACCAGACCGCCTATCTCAAGGCGAATTACCCCGCCGAGTACATCACCGCCTTTCTGGTTACCCACTCCGACCAGCAGGATAAAGTGGCCACCGCCGTCGCCGAGTGCCGCCGCCTGGACATAGAGGTTTTGCCCCCCGACGTCAACCGCAGCCAGGTCACCTTCTCCATCGAGCCCAGCCAGGAGGGCAAAGACGCTATCCGCTTCGGGCTGAACGCTATCAAGAACGTGGGGGTGGCGGCGGTGGAGCCGCTGGTCGCTGAGCGTAATAAAAACGGCGACTACGAGTCCATCGACGACCTCTGCCGCCGCGCCGACCTGAGTAACCTCAATCGGCGGGCGATGGAGAGCCTGATAAAGGCGGGCGCCTTCGACAGCCTGGGCGACCGCGGCAACCTGCTGGCCAGCGTCGGACGTCTACAGTCCCTGGCCCAGCGGGAGCAGCACCTGCGCGAGACGGGGCAGTCCACCATGTTCGACCTCTGGGGGGAGAGCATGCCCACCCCGCTGCCCAGCCTGGAGCTGGAGACGGCCGAGGCCTCGACCAAGGACAGGCTCGACTGGGAGCGGGAGCTGATGGGGGTCTATCTCTCCGAGCACCCCTTCGCTGCCTTTGCCGAAAAAATAGCCGCCGAGGACACCGTCCTCTGCGGGCAGGTCGAAGCCGAGCTGGTGGGGCAGACCGTCCGCGTGGCGGGCATGGTGGCTTCGGTGCGCCAGTCTTTTACCCGTGACCGCCGTCCCTTCGCCAGCGTCATACTGGAGGACCTCGACGGACGGTTGGAGGTCATGGCCTGGCCCGATGTTTATGCCGGCACCCGCGAGCTCTGGGAGGAGGGCAGCATCGTGCTGGTGGAGGGCAAGGTTAGGGTGCGCAATGACCAGGTTCAATTGAGCTGCGATAACGTGCGCCAGTACCAGCTGGAAACCGCCCCGGAAGCCCTGCCTGAGGAAGAGAAGAAGCCCGAGCCGCCCACGCCGCCCAAGAGCCACCTGACGATAAGCATCAAGCAGACCGAGGACATCGACAACGATGTCGCCTGCTTAAACAAGCTGGTCGATACCCTGAGGATCTTCCCCGGTGAGGACGAGGTCAACATGTGCGTCGTCAACGGGGACAGGGTGGTCAACCTCAAGCTGTCTAATATCTACACCGGCTACTGCCCCGAGCTTCACCAGCGCCTGGTGGAGCTAGTGGGGGAGGAGGGACTGACGGTGGTGACCCATGGCTAAGGCCGAGGTCGATAAAGAGAGGGCGGGACACCGAAAGCGCCTGCGGGAGAAGTTCATCAAATCGGGCTTAAGCGGCTTTCACGACTACGAAATCGTCGAGCTTTTGCTCACCCTGGGTTCGCCGCGTAAGGACTGTAAGCCGCAGGCGAAGGAAGCCATCAAGAGATTCAAGAGCTTAAGGGGAGTACTCTCGGCCTCGCCCGAGGAGCTGCAGCAGATAAAGGACATCGGGCCCAACAACACCCTGGGCATCAAGCTGGTCTCCGAGGTTGCCCGCGAGTTCCTCAAGCAGAAGATGGTCGACAAGCCCGCCTATAAATCGGCGCGGGAGATTTTCGATTACCTCTACCACTCCATGCGCGACCTCAAGAAAGAGGTCTTCAAGGTTATCTACCTTAACAGCCAGAACCAGATTATTGACACCGCCGACATCGCCGAGGGGACGGTGGACAGGGGGGCGCTTTTCCCCCGCGAGGTGATGGAGAGCGCCATCAGGCGCGGCGCTACCGCCATGATTCTAGTCCACAACCACCCCTCGGGCGACCCCGAGCCCAGCCCCAGCGACGAGCGGATGACCCGTGACCTGGTCTTCGCCGGGGGAATTATGCAGATAAGGGTCTTAGACCATATCGTTATCGGCGAGAATAGATACTATAGCTTCGCCGTGGAAGGGTTAATCGAAAAATACGAGGGGGACTTTCTCGACCTGAAGCTGAAAGGGGTATCCGAGGCGAAACGGAGGCTCTACCGCGCCAAGGTACTGCCCCCGGAGTTTCACTGGCGCCCCTGAAAAAATCAATGGCTAACCTTTTATCGTTATTATCGTTATAATAGAGTGTAGAAAACGCTAAGGAGGGACGGTATGAAAAAAGTTTTGCTTTTGGTGGCGGTGGTCGTGCTGACGCTGGGGCTGTTGGCGGGGTGCGCGGGGGTTAAGACCTACAAGGATGTCGGGGATAATATAGACATCAGTGTGGGCGGCGAGTTTATCATCGCCCTCAGCTCCAACCCGACAACCGGTTACACCTGGCAGGCCAGCTACGATGAGACCATGCTGGAGTTGGTCGGCGGCGAGCCTACCTACGAGCCGGAAGAAGAGGGAGATGGGGAAATGGTCGGTAGCGGCGGCACCGACTTCTTCCGCTTCAAAGCGCTGAAGGCGGGGGCGGTTGAGATAACCATGACCTACGCGCAGCACTGGGAAGGCGGCGAAACCGGCGATACCAAGGTATTTAGCGGCACCATCGAATAACTCTAGCCGCGGGTTTCGAGGCGGAGCAGCGACTCTTTTACCCCCACCCCACCGCTATAGCCGCTTAAGCTCCCATCGCTAGCCACCACCCGGTGGCAGGGAATGATAACGGGCAGGCGGTTCCGGGCCAGCGCCTGCCCCACTGCCCGCGCCCCCTTTTTACCCATCTTTTTGGCTACCCAGCCGTAGCTCCTCATCTCCCCGTAAGGGATGAGCTTGGTCAGCTCCCATACCTGGCGCTGAAAATCGGTGGCTGAGGAGAGGTCGAGCTTATCGGGGAACTCAACCCGTTTACCGGCGAAGTAAGCCTTGAGGCGCTTTATCAAATTGGCAAAGGGCTTATCCGAGGCGGCGGCGTTTTTCAAGTCGCCCAGCCGCCTTTCGGCTTCCTGGGATGAGGCTTGGGGCAGCGTGGCGGCGAGCAGTCCCGAAGCGGAGCCCAATAGCCCCACCCAGCCCATATCGGTCTTGAAGATAGCGTAGTGTGACGTTGTCTTTACCCCGAAGACTGGAGTTTACGATTTACGCGTTCGGCGCAGCTGAAGATAGGCGGCCAGGAAGATAAGGGCGGCGCCCATCAGGATGGAGACCACAATCTTGAGCAGCTGCGGCAAGTCCATGCTCAGGAAGAAGGCGTAGCTGAAGACGCCGGCCAGGATAGCCAGCGCGTAGGCGACGGTGTGGGCGCTGAAGCTGCGGTGCTTTATCGCCCGCACGATAAGCCAGGCGATAAGCCCCAGAGAGGCTAAAATGGCCAGTACGACCAGTATGGTGCTTACCATCCTACCCCCTCAAAATACTTGCCCATACAGGTAAACAGCCCCACCGTTAGCAGCAGGGCGACCAACTGCCCCCATTCCGAGAGATAACTCACGTACTGGGCAGCCAGGTAGCCGACGCCGGCCAGGCAAAAGATAATCCCGAAACCGAACAGTATGTATTCCAGCTTCATAATAAGCGTCTCCCCTTATTCGACACTAGGTTTTGGGATCGAGGCGTGCACCACGGTGCGTAGCTCGACGTCATCCCGCGTGATTATTACTGAAAATTCATAGTCATAGTCGGCGGAGGTCAAGGTGGGGCGGAACTCGGTAGGGTCCACCGACCAGCTCAGCTCCTCTTTATCGAAAGCGCCCAGTGATACCGACTGCTCTAGTAAAACCGCCTGCTTTTCCTCGCCGAACCAGACGGCCGCCTCGACTTCGGTTTCATAGCGGCTGAAGCGGCGGTTGTCCAGCTCATAGTTGAAGTAAAGCGTTTCCCCTGCCTCGACCCAGGTGTAATAGCTGTAGTCTTCGCGCAGCCACTGGTCGGGCTCTATGGTGTTTTCCCGCTCCTGGGCGGTCACGGTGACGGTGTCGTAGAGGCCCATGTAGCCGTCAAAGACAAATATGGCGATGATGGCCAGAAAGAAGGCTATGGTCAGCCCTAGATAGAGGTTCTTGTTCTTTGTCTTTTTGGTTGTTTTTGGCGTTGCCATTTAGAGTCTCTGTATAATATTAAAGCGCTGATGGCTTGTCAAGCCAATTTTTAGCCCATCTCGGGCTCGATGAGCCCGTAGTCGCCGTCGTGGCGGCGGTAGAGCAGGTTGAGCTCGTTGCTTTCGGCGTTGAAGAAGAGGAAGAAATCGTGCCCCAAAAGCTCCATCTGGTCGATGGCTTCGGCGGGCGACATCGGCTTGACGGCGAAGCGCTTGACCTTGACCACCTTGCCCACGGGCGGCAGGGGTTCCTCCTCCAGTTTGTCCTTGGGTGAAGTTCCCCGTCCCTTCTCGTAGAGCTTACCCTTAAAGCGCTCAATCTGCCGGTTGATGACCGAAGACACCTTTTTAATGGCGGCGGGCAGGTCTTCCCCCCGCTCCGCCCCCCGCAGCAGGGTGCCGTGGCTATCTATGGTCAACTGGACGACGAAGTGCTCCTTGGCGTTCTTCGTCTTTTCCCGGGCGATTTCTACCTTGTATTCCCTGATGTCGGGCAGGTGGCGCCCCAGCTTGCCCAGCTTGCTTTCAATGAGCTGGCGCACGGTGTCGGTCAGTTCTATGTTTTTGGCCGTTATCTTTAGCTCCATCGTTTCACTCTCCTTATCATGCCTCCTTTATCTCTTTAGCCAGCACCAGACCCCATACCGAGCTGGCTCCCGATTCTTTTAAGGCGCGAGCGCCGGCGTCGAGGGTGGCTCCCGAGGTAGCCACGTCGTCGATGAGTAATACCTTTTTGCCTTCCAGCCGGCGGTGGCGACAGGCAAAGGCCTCAGCGACGTTGGCGCGGCGCTCAGCCACGTTTTTAGTCCGTGCCTGGGGGGTGGTGTATAGTTCCCTCACCAGGCAATCGTCAACCAGGGGCAAGCCGCTGAGCTTGGCTAATTCCAAAGCCAGCAAACGGGACTGGTTGTAGCCCCGCTCCCGTAACCTCCGGCGGTGCAGCGGCACGGGCACCAATACCTCTACCGGCAGGGTGTTCTTGGCTAGGTAGTCGCTCAAACACCGCCCCAGCAAGGGTGCTATCGCCCTCAGGTTGTTGTATTTAAGCTCGTAGATAGCCTGGCGGATGGCGCCGTCGAACTTAAAGGGGGCGCGGATGCCGTCTATCGAAGCCGGCCAGCCGACGCAGACGGGGCAGACTACGGCGTTAAGCTGGGGCCGCCCGCAGCGGGGGCAGAGGGGGGGCGTGATGCGAGGCAGCGACTTGACGCAGTCGGGGCAAATAAATTCCCCCTCCCTTCCACAGCCAACGCACCAGCGTGGAAACAACAGGTCGAGTGCTATCCCCTTGAGTTTGGTTAACTGAGGGAGCACCTTCCTCCAGCCTAATTCGGGGTAAGGCTCGGGTTAAGAGCGGGAGCGCGGGTTATGCAGCGTCCCGCTGATAATGGGTTCGTTGATATAGACGTCACCGTTCCTGATTTTAAGGTTGAAACCGCAATCAGGATTGGTGCAAACCCAGGCTTTGTAATGAATGGCCGCCCCCTGACTGCCGAAATCCGATAGGGGCACCAGGTCTCCAGAGTTACATTTCAGGCATTTAGGGAAATTAGATTGTTCCATGAAGTCCTCCTCCCAACCAATGGAATATGTCTGGATATGAAGTATACACTATGCTTTGGTCAATGGCAAGGGCTTACTCTAACGCCGCCGAGCCAAGCTGGCTGTAGATTGGCCCCTCCCTGGTGAGCTGGCTCTTCATCAGCTTGACGCTATCGACACTAAAGCTCCCGCCGACGAACTCGGTCTCGGCGACGAGTTGCCCCAGCCTTTCCCGTTCTTGGGGCGTGGCCCGGTCTCTTAAGCGCGCCAGCGTCAAATGGGGCGCAAAGCGCCTCTTCTCGGGGGCAAAGCCCAGCTTGGCCAATCCGGACTCGATAAGCTGCTGTAATCGACCGAGCCTTTCCACCTCCCCGCTCACCCCCACCCAGACTATCTGTACCCGCCTGGGGTTGGGGAAAACGCCCAGTTCTTTGACCTCAAGGGAAAAGGGGGCAGTACCTTTCACCGCCTCCGTCATCGCCTTGGCTATTTCGTCAATCCTACCCGCAGCCACGTTGCCCAGGAACTTCAGTGTCAGGTGGATGTTTTCCGGTTCGACCCACTTGGCCGGTGCCGGGCTGGCCGCCTTGAGCTGCGCCTGAAGCGCCCTTAAGCCCCCCTTTATCTTGTCGGGGAGCTCGATGGCGATGAAACAGCGCACCTCTTCCATGTCTTAAGACTCTTTTTGGATACCGAGCAGGCGGCGGGCGTTGCCGGATAGTATCAGCTCTTTGGTCTCCTGGTTTAAGTCCAGCGCCTCAATCTCTTCGAGCGGGCGGCGCTGCGGCATGAGCGGATAGTCGCTGCCGAAGAGGATTTTATCGGCGCCGACCAGCTTGATGACGTGGTTATAAATCTCGGTGTTGTAGAGGAAGGGGGAGGCGGCGGTATCGAAATAGACGTTCTTCATCGCCTTCTTGACCTCGGGCATGAGGCTATAGAAGGGCAGCCCCCCGCCCCAGTGGGCGCAGACGATGGTCAGTTCGGGGTAAGCGGCGATAAAGGGGTAAAGTACATCAGGGGTGATGCCCCCCTTGCCCTGATAGCTGTGACCCACCGGTTCCGAGGCGTGGGTGAGCAGAATGAGCTGGTGGTGGTTAAGCGCCTCGACGAAGGGGGCGACCACCATCTCGTCGTCGAGGTCGAAGAGCTGCATGTCGGACCTCATCTCGCCGACCCCCTTTAGGCCGGCCTGGGCGCAGCGCTCGATTTCGGCGACGGCGGCTTTGGTCGACTGGGGCTGGACGGCGCCGAAGCCGACCAGCCGGTTAGGAAAGCGCTTTACGGCATCAATGATATAGTCGTTGGTTTCGACGCAGAGCTCGTGGGTCGTCCAGCCGATATTGACGATGACCGAGACGTCAATCCCGCTCTTGTCCATAGCGGCGATGAGCTCGTCGGCGGTGGCGATTTTAGCCTCGGGGTCGGAATAAAGAATAGTAAAACAGGGGTCGCGCTCGAGGTAATCGTGGCGTTTCTTCTTTATCTCGGGGGGAAAGACATGACAATGAAAGTCAACGGTCACAGCCCGATTATAGCAAACGCCCGGTATGGCTTCAAGCGGAGAAAGATTACTCTTCCTTCTCCTCTTCCGCCTTTTCCGCAGGCTCCTTGCCCTCTTCGGCCGGTGCCTCTTCAGCGCCTTCCTCGACCGCCTCGGCCTCAACCTCTTCCTCAGCCACCGGTACCTCTTCGACCTCTTCCTTGACCTCGCTGACCTTGACCACCAGCTGGTCGGGGTCGCCGAGAACGGTGACCTCGGGGCCGAGGGCGATATCCCTGACGAAGATGGACTGCTCTACGTCCTCTAAGACGCTGATGTCGACCTCAATGCGGGGCGGGAGGTCGTCGGGCAGACACTCCACACTCAACTCGGTCAGGCTGTGGGCCACGGTGCGCCCCTTCTCCTTCATGGCCGGCGCCTCGCCTACCAAAACGATGGGCACGTCGAACTTTATCTTCTCCGTCATCTTCACCTGGTAGAAGTCGACGTGGAGCAGAGCGCCGCTGCGGGGCTCTTTCTGGATTTCGCGGATGAAGACGCTGTGCGGCTTTTTGTCGCCTTCGACGTTGAGGGCGATAAGGCGGGTCATGCCCGCCCGGGCTATCGTCTTCTGCAGGGTGGGTGTATCGCACTGCAGCGCCAGCGACGTGAGCCCATCTCCGAAAAGGTGGGTCGGGGTGACGCCCTGGCGGCGCAGAAATCTTGTCTTCTTGCCCAGTACTTCTCTCTTTTCAGCCTTCAGCTTCAGCTTTTCCATCTCTATCTTCTATCCCGCTGATATTTTAACAACCATTAACCATAGCACTTTCGGCGGGCTAAAGTCAATTTGGGTCAACCTAGACTTA
>JASFEJ010000046.1:0-9674 GCA_050124895.1 Dehalococcoidia bacterium | reverse complement strand
CAGCGCCTTATAGGCGGCGTTGTGGATTATAGGGGAGAGCGAATGCTCGACGGGGTCGCCGATAAGGCAGCAGATTCGGATGTTGACGATGGCCTCGGCCACCGCTTCCGGGGTCTTATTCTCGGTGTCGATGGTAATGTCGGCCGCCTTTTGGTAAAGCGGCAGGCGTTCGGCCAATGTTATCTCCATGTCCTCTCGCCGCGTTCGGCCCTTAACAAAAGGCGGCCGGCCAGCGTCTTCACCGATGCGCTGAAGCAGGGTATCTATACCGGCGGTGAGCCAGATTAAGATTCCGTTCTGCTTCAGTTTGGCGATGTTTTGTTCTCTGGTGACCACTCCGCCGCCGGCGGAGTGAACGATGTTATCGCGCTTAGCCACCTCGGCGGTCAGCTCTTCCTCAAGGTCGCGGAACCTGGCCCAGCCGTATTTTTCGACGATTTCGGGGATAGCCATTCCTGCCTTGCCGACGATAAGCTCGTCCATCTCGATAAGCTCCCGCCCCAGTTTCTGGGCCAGGGCTTTGCCCACCGCCGTCTTGCCCGAACCCCTCATGCCGATAAGGACGATGTTCATCACAGCTCCTCGACTTTAGCCCCTAATTTTTTCAGGTCATCGAAGAACTGGGGATAGGACTTGCTCACGGCCTCGGCGCCGTTGATAATCGAACTGCCCTCGGCAAAGAGGGCGGCGATGGACAGGCTCATGGCCAGGCGGTGGTCGTTGTGGCTATCAACTTCAGCGCTCTTAGGCTTGCCGCCATAGATTACCATTTTATCTTCGCTGACCTCGGTTTTGATGTTCAGCTTATTCAGCTCCGCCGCCGTGTCGTTGATGCGGTCGCTTTCCTTGAAGCGCAGGTGGGCGATATTGGTTATCTCGGTTTTACCTTGGGCCAAGGCGGCCACCACGGCCAGGGTGGGGACGAGGTCGGGGTAGTCGCCCATATCGACACTAATGCCTTTTAAGTCACCACGACGCCGGACTCTCACCGAGTCCTTTTGGTAATCAACGACTGCGCCCATATTTTGAAGTATGTCGAGGAGGCGTTTGTCACCCTGCACCGAATCTTTCTTGAGGTTAGTGACGCTGACGGGCTTAGCTCCGACGGCGCCCACCGCTAGGAAATAGGCAGCGGAGGAATAATCGCCCTCTATCGGATAGCGGCGGGCTTTATATTCCTGGTTGCCTTCGATGATAAACTCCCGGTAGTCTCGGTTGACCGCCGACACGCCGAAGTCCCTCATGGCGTCCAGGGTGATATCGATATAGGGGCGAGAGCGGAGCCCGCCGTTGATTTTGATGGTCAGGCCTTTTCGGGTGTAGGGGGCGGCCATGAGCAGAGCGCTGATGGGCTGGGAGCTTACCGCTCCGGAGAGGGAAACCTGGTTGGCCATGAAGTCGCCGCCCTGAATCTCAAACGGGGGACAGCCGTTGTTGTTCAGGGAGCGGGCGTGGACACCCAGGCCCTGCAGCGCCGAGAGCAGGTCGCCCATAGGGCGCTGGCGCAGCCGTTCGTCGCCGTCCAGAACGATTCGGGTCGGGGATGAGGCGGCCAGGGGGGCAATCATACGGACGGTGCTCCCCGAGTTGCCGACAAAGATTGTTTCCTGTCGCGGACTGATTCGGCCGCCCGTACCTCTAACGGCAATACCATCGCTCTCAATGGCGATTTCAGCCCCTAAAGCGCAGCAGGCTTCGATGGTGTAACCGGTGTCATCGGCGAGCAGGGGGTTTTGGATAAGGCTTTTCCCCGCCGCCAGCGAAGCCAGTATTATCACCCGGTGGGTGTAGCTCTTGGAGGGCGGGGCCGAGACCTCGCCCGTTATTGGTGACGGCGTTATCTTTATTTTCACTTTTTCTTCCCTTCAATGTGCTTGACCAGGGCTTCCAGGCCCAGGATATAGCTCTGTTTTTTCAGGCCGCTAAACTGCTTGACGGCCACGTCGGCAATGACCGAAAGCTGGCGCCAATCCTCTCTTTTTTTAATATCGGAAAGGTGCACCTCGACCACCGGCAGTCCGGCGTCCACCAAAGCGTCGTGGAGGGAATAGCCGTAGTGGGTGAGGGCGGCGGGATTGATAAGGATGCCGTCGGCGCTCCAGGCGTTCTCCTGGATGAAGTCGATGATGGCGCCTTCGTGGTTGGACTGGAAGAAGCTAAGCTGGCAGTCCAAAGACTGGCTTTTCTCGGTAAGCGCCCACTCTATCGCGGATAAGGTGTCGGTGCCGTAGTGTTCCGGGTCTCTCTTGCCCAGCAGGTTGAGGTTGGGGCCGTTAATGACCAGTATTTTCATCGGCATAGCTCCTTGAGCACCTTTCGGACGATGTCTTCCGCCACCGTCCGGCCGGTTATTCCCTTACCAATCCCTTCAACTAAAACCCAGCGGGTCCGGCCCAGCGTCGTTTTCTTGTCGAAGCGGATGACTTCGCTCAAATCCTCGGGGCTTAGCCCCGGGCAGGAAGTAGGTAAGCCGAATTTCTGTAAAAGGCTTTTAATGCGCTCGACATCGCTGGCGTCAAGACTGTCCAGGCGCTGGCTAATCATGGCGGCGGCGACGGTACCCACCGCCACCGCCTCCCCGTGGCTTCCCTTAAAGCCGCTGACCGCCTCCAGGGCGTGGCCGACGGTATGGCCGAAGTTTAATATGGCGCGCTCGCCCGTCTGCTCCGTCTCGTCAAGCTCAACAATACCGGCTTTGAGGCGGCAGCAGCGCATCACGATGTCGGTCAGTTCCTCAGTACTGAAATCATTTTCTGCCTTAGTCTGCAAAATACCAAAAAGCCCCTCGTCTATGGCCACGGCGTACTTGACGACCTCGGCCAGGCCGTTGCGCATCTCGTTGGGGGGCAAAGTTTTTAAAAGGGCGACATCGGCGATAACGGCCCGGGGCTGGTAGAAGCTGCCGATCAGGTTCTTTTTGCCGGCGTAGTTGACGCCGACCTTGCCGCCGATGGCGCTGTCCACCTGGGCGAGTAGGGTGGTGGGCAGTTGGATGTAGTCGATGCCGCGCAGGTAGCTGGCGGCGATAAGGCCGGCCGTGTCGCCGACCACGCCGCCGCCTAGGGCGCCGATTAGGCCCTTGCGGTCAACCATGTTGTCCAGAAGGAACCTGTAGCCGCGCTCGATGGTAATCAGCGACTTGGCTTTCTCCCCCGTGGGCAGGGTTAACAAAGACACCTTCTTGCCCGTCGCCTTTAGTGCCGCCAACACCTTTGGCCCGTAGAGGCGGTTAACAACGGTGTCGGTAATGAGCACCGAACTGGAGTAGCCGCTGAAGTCGAAGTACTCGGCCAGACGCTCGATTAGGCCGTCGCCGACGGTAATCGGGCAAAACCGGCTCGACTCCAGTTTAATGGTATGGCTGGCTTTCATGGCGTTAGCCCCTTCAGCTCCTTGACCAGTTCGTCGAACTGCTCGGGGTACAATGACTGCATGCCGTCGGAGAGGGCGTGGGGCGGGTCGTGGTGCACCTCGACCAAAAGCCCGTCGGCGCCGACGGCGATAGCCCCCTTGGCCAGGGGGATGACGTAGTCCCGTCGTCCCGCGGCGTGGCTGGGGTCAACGATGACGGGCAGGTGGCTGACCTGCTTCACCGAGGGAATGGCGGCCAAATCCAAGGTGTTGCGGGTGTTGTCGGAGAAGGTGCGGATGCCCCGCTCGCATAAGATTACCCGGCTGTTGCCCTCCGAGCTGATGTACTCCGCCGCCATAAGCCACTCTTCAATAGTCGCCGCGAAGCTGCGCTTGAGCAGTACCGGTTTCGAGGCGTGGCCCGCCTGGCGCAGCAGAGAATAGTTGTGCATGTTGCGGGCGCCGATTTGAATGATGTCGGCGTATCTGTCCACCAGCTCCAGGCTGCTTTCGTCGATGGCCTCGGTGATGACAAAGAGACCGGTCTCGTCGCGCACCTTGGCCAGGATTTTAAGGCCTTTTTCGCCCAGCCCCTGGAAGCTGTAGGGGGAGGTGCGGGGCTTGAAAGCGCCGCCGCGGAAGATTTCGGCGCCGCTTTTCTTGACCAGGCGGGCGATGGCCAGCGCCTGCTCCTCGCTCTCCACGGCGCAGGGGCCGGCCATGATGGTCGGTTTGCCTTCGCCGATGGTAATAGCGCCGATGGTGATGGTGCTGGGCTGGGGGTGCGTTTCGCGGCTGACCAGCTTGTACTGCTTGGTGACCCTGACCGTCTCCTTGACGCCTTCCAGGACAATCAGCCCCGCATCGTCGACGGGGCCGGTGTTGCCGATGATACAGATGGCCGTGCGCTGGGCGCCGGGCATGGGCATGCCGCGGTAGCCCATCCTCTCTATCTCCTTGATGACCGATTTCACCTGGGCTTCGGTAGCGTCGTTTTTCATAACCACTAACATCTTAACTGTCCTCCTTTGGCCGCTTTTATAAAAGCCCTGATTTTTTCGATATCTTTAACGCCGTCGCTCTCCACACCGCTGGAGACATCGACTCCCCAGGGGTTGAGCTTGGCGACCACCTTAGCCACGTTTTCGGGGTCGAGCCCGCCGGCAATGATTACCGGGTACCTTGCCGCCGCCTGCATGGCCATCTCCCAGTTGAAGCTTTGCCCCGTGCCCCCGTATTTTTCCTCGACGTGGGTGTCGAGCAGGTAGACGGGGGAACAATAACGCAGCTGCATATGCTGCTTATCCAGGTGGGCTAAGAGCCTCGCTTCGTCCCAATCGGGGGCGATGTGCGTTGCCTTGATGAGGGACAGGCGTATCTGGCGGCAGCAGTCCGCGTCTTCATTGCCGCTGAACTGGACCCAGTCCAGCCCGCAGGTTGCAACCATGGTATTGACCTCTGCCGGGGGCTTGTTGACGAAGACGCCGACCACCGGCAGGTGGTGTTCTTTAGCCGCCGCCGCTATCTCCCTGGCCTTTTCCGGGGTGACCTGGCGGGGGGAGGGGGCGAAGACGACGCCGATAAGGTCGGCGCCGGCCTCGGCGATGGCCCCGACGCAAGCAGCATCGGTGATACCGCAAATCTTGACCTGTGTCATAACATCTCCTTTATCCTGGCGGGGACGTCTTTGGCGGTGACCAGCGCCTCGCCGATTAGTACCGCATCCACTCCCCAGGCCTTTAGTTTCTCAATGTCATCTCGACCCTTGACGCCGCTTTCGCTGACGACCAAACATTCCGGGGGGATAAGGGGGCGTAGTTTTTGGGTAACGTTTAAGTCCACGACCATCGTCTGCAAGTTGCGATTGTTAATGCCGATGACTTTAGCCTCGCATTTTAAGGCTTTTTTCAGCTCGGCCTCATTATGCACCTCGACCAGGCATTGCATGCCCAGCTGGTGGCTCAGGGCGATTAGCTGCCGAAGTACGTCGTCGTCCAGAATAGCCACAATCAGCAGCACGGCGTCGGCGCCCCAGGCGCGGGCTTGGTACAGCTGGTAGGGGCCGATGATGAAGTCCTTTCTCAACACGGGTACATGGGGCAGGGTTTTCTTGACCGATTCTAGGTCCTGGCCGCTGCCCTTAAAGTAACGCTCCTCGGTGAGCACTGATATTGCTTTGGCACCACAGCGGGCGTAGGTCTTAGCCATTGCCACGGCGTCCAGATTGACGTTTAAGTCGCCCTTTGAGGGTGACGCCCGCTTAATCTCGGCGATGAGGCTAATACCGTCGCCTTTCAGCGCTGCCGCTAAGTCGAGGGGCGCTGGCTGGTGCTTAATGGCGTCCTCCAGCGCCGACAGGGGCACTGCCTTCTGCCTCTCTGGCAGTTCTTTTCTTTTTAGAGCGACGATTTTATCCAAAAACATTTTCTTATCCGTAGCTCTGGGTGAGCGTTATTAGCCTTTCCAGTTTTTCCAGCGCCCGGCCGCTATCTATTGTCTCCAGGGCGACTTGGGCGGCTTCTTTCAGCGCTGAGATGCCTTTATCGTTATTAACCAGGGCGATGCCGGCGGCGGCGTTGAGCACCACCGCGTCCCTTTGAGGCCCCTTTTCCCCTTCCAGCACTGAGCGCAGTATTCGGGCGTTTTCCTCGGATGTCCCGCCGACCAATGTCTCAATTTTGGCTTCGGCTATGCCGAAGTCCTGGGGTGCTATGTCGTATTTGGTTATCTCGCCGTCGCTCAGCTCCCAGACGCGGGAGTTGCCCGCCAGCGTGATTTCGTCCATGCCGTTGAGGCCGTGGACGACCAGCGCCCGCTTCGTCCCCAGGCGCTTGAGCACTTTGACCATCTTCTCCCCCAGCTCCAGGCTGGCTACTCCCAAGACCTGCGCCTCGACCAGGGCCGGGTTGGTCAGCGGGCCGAGTATATTGAAGACGGTGCGCACGCCGATTTCGCGGCGGGGGGCGGCGGCGAACTTCATCGAGGGGTGGAAGAGGGGGGCGAACATGAAGCCGATGCCGACCCTTTCGATGCAGTCCTGCACTTGCTTGGCGTCAAGCTCAATCTTTATCCCCAGCGCCTCGAGGACATCGGCGCTGCCGCACTGGCTGGTCATGGCGCGGTTGTTGTGCTTGGCTACCTTTAAGCCGGCGCCGGCGGCGACGAAGGCGGCGGTGGTGGAGATGTTAAAGCTATTGGAGTTATCGCCGCCCGTGCCCACGATATCAATCACGGGGACGTTCGTCTCCACTCTCACCGATTTGGCCCGCATGACGCTGGCCAGGCCGGCAATCTCGTCGGCGCTCTCACCCTTTACTCTCAAAGCGGTGACCAAGGCGCCGAACTGGGCCGGGGTCACCTCTCCTGACGTTATCTCCTCCATGACCTCGGTAGCCTGCTCGAAGGTCAGCGACTTGCCCTCTATCAGTAAGCTGATGGCTTCTTTAATCATGAGGTGCCTCCCCTCAAAAAGTTCTTCAGTATATCCTTGCCGTGGTGGGTCATAAAGGACTCGGGGTGGAACTGGACGCCCTCCACCGGGTGTTGGCGGTGGCGCATGCCCATAATCGTCCCGTCCTCCGTCCAGGCGGTCAGCTCCAGACAGTCGGGCAGGCTGTCGCGGGCGACCATCAGAGAGTGATAGCGGATGGCGGGGAAGGGGTTGGGCAGGCCTTGGAATACACCGCTGCTATTGTGGTAAATCAGTGACGACTTGCCGTGCATAATGTCTTTGGCCGGGCCGACGACGCCCCCGTAGCTGTGACCGACGCACTGGTGCCCTAAACAGACGCCTAATATGGGCAAACTAGCCCCGAAATGCCGAATGACTTCATTCGATATACCGGCGTTTAAGGGGGTGGAGGGGCCGGGAGAAATAACAAGGCGCTGCGGGGCCATACGCTCGATTTCGGCCAGAGTCGTTTTATCGTTACGCACCACCCTTACCTCCTGCCCCAGCTCGCTCAAATACTGGAAGAGGTTGTAGGTGAAGCTGTCGTAGTTATCGATGATTAAAAGCATCTTATTCCTCGTAAGCCTCCGCCTGCTCGATGGCCTTTAATAAAGCCCTGGCCTTGCTCATCGTTTCCTCGTATTCGCGCGAAGGCACGCTGTCGTAGACGATGCCCGCCCCCGCCTGGACATAGGCGGTGCCGTCGGCCATGACGATAGTCCTGATGGTGATGGCGGTGTCCATAGCACCGGAGAAGCTGAAATAGCCGACACAGCCGGCGTAGGGGCCTCGTTTGTCGGGCTCAAGCTCGGCGATGACCTCCATGGCCCGAATCTTGGGCGCCCCCGATACCGTGCCCGCCGGGAAGCAGGCAGCCAGGGCGTCAATGGGCGTCAGGTCGGGTCTGAGCTTGCCCTCGACGTTGGTCACTAAATGCATGACGTGGGAATACCTTTCCACGTCCATAAGCTCGCTGACCCTGACCGTGCCCGGCCGGCTTACCCGCCCGATGTCGTTGCGGCCCAAATCAACCAGCATGATGTGCTCGGCACGCTCCTTTTCGTCAGCGCGCAGTTCCTCCTCTAATCGTTTGTCCTCAGCCGGCGTCTTGCCTCTCGGCCTCGTCCCGGCTAACGGTCGGGTGGTTACCTTGCCGTCGATGGCCCTGACCAGAATCTCGGGGGAGGAACCGATAACCTGAAAACCCTTGAAATCCAGAAAGAACATGTAGGGGGAAGGGTTTATACTCCGCAGCGCCTTGTAAATGTCCAGCGGTCGGGCGCTGGTGCGTTTGCTTAAGCGCTGGGAGAGCACAATCTGGATGGCCTCGCCCTCAATAATATACTTCCTGGCTTTAGCCACGTTAGCCTCGAACTCGGCCTTGGTGAGATTCGAGACGACCCCTGTGTTCCCGCCAGACTTGGCTGGTGGTGTGGGGCGGGGGGTCTCTAAAGGTTTCTTCAGCCTCGCCGCCAGCTCGTCTATCCTGGCCACCGCTTTCCCATAGGCATCAGCGCCGTCGGGACGGGCCAGAGCGACGATTTTAATCTTACTCTTGGCGTGGTCGAAGACGAGGAAGCTATCAACAAGCATGAAGAACGACTCGGGCAGGGACAGCGGGTCAGAATCGGGTGAGGGTAGCTCTTCCAAACGGCGTATCGTCTCGTAGCCGAGGTAGCCGACGGCACCGCCGCAAAAATCGGGCAGCCCATCTACTGCCGCCAGCCTTTGCTTAGCTAGCTCTTCGGTGATAGCGGACAAAGGGCTGGTCTTATCACCTTCCCGGGTTATCACCAGGCGGTAGGGCTTGGTGCCGACAAAGCTGTAGCCGTTGCCCTCGACGCTCTCCAGGAGAAAGGCGTAGTCGCCGCGCTTTATCTTGGCTAATGCCGAAAGCGGCGTCTCGGTGCCCGCGTCGAGCTCGCCATAGACGGGCACCAGTTTGCCCGGCTCTTTGAGCTTTCTGTATTCTTCTATCTCTGGGTAGTACATGTTTTTCTCTCCAAAAACAAAACCTCTCGCCCATAGGGGCGAGAGGTTAATGCTTCGCGGTGCCACCCTAATTAGTTGCTTTATGGCAACCATCTCTTTTCGGGTACGGCTGCAATGTCTTGGAGCGATACCCTGGGCTTTAATAACGGTGCCCTCTCCGGCAAAGCCTACTCGGCAAGACTTTCGGTTTGCGGCTCCCGAGTCCATTCAGCCCCTGCGCCAGCACCAGTTTTCACCATAACCCGGCTCTCTGCTAGCCTCGCTGGGGGCCTACTAGTCTCGTTCCCAGCCTTTAGCTATTTAATTCAAGGGGAGTGTAGTCTATTGTCCGCTTTTTGTCAAGTGGGCATAACGAGTGATTGACTTTCAGCGTAAATAGTGAAATGATATAGCAAAGCAAAAGCCAGAAGGAGGGCTCAAATTTATGGCCAAAAAGAAGGTCACCAAGGGCACCGGTCTGGAACCCAATGTTGCCGGCCTGCTTTGCTACGTGGGGTGGTGGGTAAGCGGGTTGGTCTTTTTTCTCCTGGAGCCGAAGGACAAGTTCGTGCGCTTTCACGCCATACAGTCGATAATCGTCTTTGGTTTCGTTAATTTACTCTACTTCGTTTTCTTCCGCATACCGTTTATCGGCTATGCTTTCGGCTGGATTGTCTGGGCTTTTGGTATTGTTCTCTGGATTGTATTGATGATAAGAGCCTATCAGGGCCAGAAGATTAAGATGCCCGTAGCCGGTGATTACGCCGAGAGACACGCTTAAGAAGGATTGAGCGATGGGTGAAGCGAGGGGCAAAGCCAGCACCGGCCTGAAACCCAATGTCGCCGGATTGCTGTGCTACTTATTGTTCTGGGTGACCGGGCTGGAATTCCTGTTCGTGGA
>JASFEJ010000045.1:0-9728 GCA_050124895.1 Dehalococcoidia bacterium | reverse complement strand
TAGGCCAATCGTGAGGATTAGCTGTGCCAAGCTTGCTGGTTCTAGTTCATCAGCACGGAATAGCAGAAATATTGCGAATATTAGGCCTATGATTAGGAGGATAATACCAATTGGGCCTGTAGATGGGCGCTTTTTGAATATTAATTGTCCTATCACAATTAGGAAGAACACCCCTACTAAAACGGTGAGTCCAAGAGCAACCCATATTGAATGTGTCTGCATCCATTCATTCATTGTTATTATCACCTCCCCACCAATTTCTTAATCCCCTCCCCAAATGGCTGCCTTATTATACCACCCTCGGTAACGATGGCGGTTATGTAGCGGCTGGGGGTAACGTCGAAGGCGGGGTTGGCGGCGGCAATGCCCTCCGGGGCAATAACAGCGCCCTGGATGTGCGTTACCTCTTCAGGGCTTCTCTGCTCGATGGGAATCTCGGCGCCCGAGGCCAGCGCGGGGTCGATGGTGGTGAGGGGGGCGGCAACGTAGAAGGGGACTTTGTGCTCCCTGGCCAGCACGGCCAGTGTGTAAGTCCCTATCTTGTTGGCGGTATCGCCGTTGGCGGCAATGCGGTCGGCGCCGACGATGACGCAGTCAATCTCTCCCTGGCTCATGAAGTACCCCGCCATGGAGTCGGTGATAAGAGTGAAGGGGATACCCAGTTTTTTAAGCTCCCAGGCGGTGAGGCGCGCCCCCTGGAGGAGGGGACGGGTCTCGGTGGCGATGACTTTGATTTTCTTGCCCTCTTCGTGCGCTCTCCGTATCACACCCAGAGCGGTGCCGTAGCCGGCGGTGGCCAGGGGGCCTGTGTTGCAGTGGGTAACTATAGTCGAGCCGTCTTGAATCAGCTCAGAACCCAGTTGGCTCAGCTTCAGTGTGGCTTCGGCCTCCTCTTCGTGTATTTTTGCGGCTTCGGCAACCAGCGCTTGCTTAATCCGCTCAACGTTGGTGTCCTTCTCGGCTATCGCTTCCATTCTCTCCAGAGCGCGGAAGAGATTGCGGGCGGTGGGCCGGGTGGCGGCGATGGTCTGGATGACGCGCTTTAGCTCACGCCTGAAGTCATCGGCGTCCTGAGCCTCGATTTTAAGGGCGCCCAGAGCTATCCCATAGGCACCAGCTATGCCTATAGCGGGAGCGCCCCGTATTTTCAACTCTGTGATGGCTGAGGCAATGTCCCGGTAGTCTTTTAGCTCCAGATAGGCTTCTTTTCGGGGTAATCGGGTCTGGTCGAGTAGTTTTAGGCTCGTTCCCAGCCATTCGATAGCTTTCATAGGCTTAAATGTAGCCCAGCTTAGCGGTAAACGTCAAGGGGTGTTTTATCCCAACCGCCCCTCTCTGTTTAGCGAAGGTAAGGATTTCCCACCCAATACCCACCCTATAAAGGATTAGACCTTTATAGATTCCTTATTTGGGGTTACGGCCTCCCCGCTCCACCTTTTGTTTTTAACTTTCTTGACAGTATCAGTCGGGGCAAAGTAAACTTTTTAGTATGACCGAGGCTTTGGCGGGCATAGAAAAGCTGAAAAGCATGGTCGGGGTGGGCTGGGAGCCCAGAGAATACCCCGTCGAGCGGGAGATGGTGCGGCGCTTTATCCGCGCCGTGGGCGACACCAACCCTAAATGGCAGGACGGCATGGTCGCGCCGCCGACCTTCATCTTATCCATCGGCTTCGAGCAGTTCGTTGACGACCTGCTGGCTATGGTCTCCTTCAACACCGTGCTCATGGCGGGCACCGAGCTCGAGTGCCACCGGCCCATAAGGACGGGCGATATCATCACCGCCGTCTTCGAAATCAGTAACTTACGCGAGCGCCAGGGCGAGAACGGCAAGATGGCTTTTCTGACCTTCGAGAGCACCTGTGAGAATCAAAAGCGGGAGCTGGTGGCCAAGTGCCGCCAGATGGTTATCGGTTACTAAGATGCCAAAACAGTTTTTGTATGACGATGTCAATGTCGGCGACGAAATCACGCCGCTGCTCAAGGAACCGACCACCAAGCAGTTGGTGGTGTGGGCGGGGGCGGTGGGCGACTATACCCCCATCCACTACGACAAAGACTTCGCCCTCAGCCGCGGGCTTTCCGGGGTCATTGTCCACGGGCAGCTGGTGGGGGCTTTCCTGGGGCAGCTGGTGACCGACTGGCTGGGAGAAAAAGGCGAGCTCAAAAAGTTCAATTGCAGCTACAAGGGGATGAACTATCCCGGTGAGACGATAACCTGTAAGGGCGAGGTGACCAAGAAATACGACAAAGACGGTGAGCACTTCGTCGAGTGCAAAATCTGGGCGGAGAACCCAAAAGGGGAGAAGACAGCTTCGGGGCGGGCGGTGGTTACGCTGCCGGCCGGGGGCTGACAAATAGAATAGTAGCCAAGGAGGACTAGAAAGATGACGAAAAGATTAGAGGATAAGGTAGCTATCGTTACCGGCTCGGGACAGGGCATCGGCAAGGCCATCGCCCTGGCCCTGGCTAAAGAGGGGGCCAAGGTGGTGACCAACAACCGCCGCCCCGGCTCCAAGGGCGGTGACGCCGAGACCGTGGTCAAAGAAATCGAGGCGATGGGTGGGGAGGGGATGCCCTTCTTCGGCAGCGTCTCCGAATTCGATGATGCCGAGATGATAGTCAAGCTGGCCGTGGAGAAGTTCGGCAGGCTGGATATAGTGGTCAATAACGCCGGCGCCGACGCCCCGCGCATGGTCTGGAATATGAGCGAGGAGGAGTGGGACCGCTGCGTTGACTCTTTCCTTAAGGGCTCCTTCAACTGCACCCGCTTCGCCACTCCTATAATGAGGGAGCAAAAATGGGGGAGGATTATCAATACCACCTCTACCGCCTGGCTGGGTACGGTGGGGCACTGCAACTACGGCGCCGCCAAAGCGGGCATTGTTGGCCTGACCAGGGCGGTGGCCCGCGAGGTGGGGCGCTACGGGGTGACCTGCAACGCCTATGCCCCCACCGCTGCCACCCGCTTTACTTTGAGCGATGACATCGTGGCCGGCTTCAAGAAGCGCTACGAGGCGGGCTTGATGACCAAGAAGCGCTACGAGGAGCTGACCAACCCGCCCAAGCCGGAGACGGTGGGGCCTTTCATAGTTTACCTCTGCACCGACGAGGCGGCCGACATCAACGGGCAGGTCTTCGACGTCACCGGCGGCGATATCGCGCTCTACTCCGAGCCGGTGAAGCAGAAGTCTATTGTCAAAGAGAAGGGGATGTGGACGGTTGAGGAGCTGATTGAGCAGGTGCCCAAGGGCTTGCTGGAGGGCTACAAGAACCCGGCACCGCCCAAGGCGGATTAATAGGGGACTTTTTAGAGAGTTAAGAGGGGGTGAAAGCCCCCTCTTTTTTTGTTTCCCTACCCCACTCTGTTAGCGCACGTATGGATGTCCCACCCTGCCCACCCAACAGAAGTCTTTCAAAGGGGGACTTTGTCCCCCTTCAGAACCCCCTAAAATGGGGGTGGGGAGGCGTAAACCAGGAGGAGTTCTAGAGGGAGAATCCCCTCTAAGGGTGGGCAGGGTGGGTAAAAAAATAACGTACGCTAAACAAGCTGGGGGGTATTAGGCTTGCCGTTTCTGCCACTCTTGGCGGTTCATCTCCATGAGGATAAAGCTGTAGCCGTCTTTCTTGAGGTGGCCGTAGGGGGTAAAGCCGCACTTGGTGAAGCACTTTTGCGCCCGCCTGTTATCGACTAAGGTCTTTAAGTAGAGGCGGTTGAGCTTGGTCTTGTCGAAGACATATTCGAGCAGGGCGGTCACGGCGTCGGTGCCGTAGCCCTTATCCCAGTAGTCGCGGTCGCCAATCATAATGCCCAGCTCGGCCTCGCCCTTGTCGCTGTCGATGCCGTAGTAGGTGCAGTTGCCGATATGCTTGCCTTCTCTGGTCTCGATGGCGAACTGGTGCCTGACGGTGGGTGGGTAGCGCAGGTCGCAGGTATAGTCCGCCAGGTACTGGGGGAAGGTGGTGGTGGGCAGGGGGACGGCGTCGAGCGCCGCCAGCTCGGCATCGGTGAACCAAGCGTAGTCATCGGCGGCATCGGCCAGTCTTTTTCCCCTCAGCTTAACCTTGCTATCAGAAATCATACTGCTCTTTTAATCTTCACATTCAGAAGGACAGCGGGTCTTCGCTCGCCTCCAGCTCGGTGAGTGCCTCTTCCGCCGCCTGCTGGATTACCTCGCGGTCGTCGGTGAGGCATCTTTCCAGGCTGTCTTTAGCCTCGGGACCGCCAATCTTGCCCAGCGCCTGGATGGCGGCCAGCTGGACCTCGATATCGGGGTCGGTGGTAAGCTCGCTTAAGTAAGGGGCAGCTTCCCTCTCGCTCAACTCGCCGCAGGCTTGGGCGGCTTCGTAGCGTATCTCGGCGTCGGCGTTGGAAAGCTCCTTTATAAGAATGGGCAGCCAGCGCGGGTCGCAGTTCTTGCCCATGGCGAAGATGGCGCTGGTCTTGAGCCGGGGCACGCCGCTCTGGTAGGCCCGGGCGATGGCCTTTTCCATCTGGGGGAGGCTCAGGGGGGCGGCGGCTTCCAGGGCGCGGCGCTTGATTTCCAGAGAGCGGTTGGTATCTTCAATGACGCCGAGCAGGGCGCGGCAGACCTTGCTCTTATGATTGGGGCGCAGCTTTTCCAGCTCGGCGAGCAGGGCGAACTTGCCCAAAGCGGTGGCCGCCGTCGCCTGGACCTTTTCCGGGCTCTCCGGCTTCAGTAACTCGATGAGGGGGTCGATGAGGCAGGTCTCTTCGCATTCCCACAGGCCCTCAACAGCCTTGCTTTGTACGTCGGCGTCTTTGTCCTTGAGGTGACTCTTGAAGATGCCGTCGAAGTCCAACTCGAAGTTGTCCTCGGCCAGTTCGACGAGCCGGTAGATAATCTGGCGCCGCCGTTTCGGCTCGATGGTTTTCCACGCCTTCTCGAAAAGGGCCAGCTCCTGCGTGTTGAGGTTGGATAGCTCCGCCAGCTTTGAGCTGAGCAGGGGCTTGGCGCTGTTGCTCAAGTCGGTAATGGTCTCTTCGATGGGCAGCGGCAAAGCCTAGTCCTCCTCGTCTTCGGTTTCCTCGCCGAGTTCCCAGATGGGTTGGGTGAAGTTATCGATATATTCGCCCATGGCCTCGGCGGCGACCTGTTTGAGCCTGTCGGCGGCTTCGTTGGCGGTCTGGATAAGCTCGCCGATGTCGACCTCGATATTCAGCATCTTGGTCAGCACCTGGAGCACCGCCAGCGCCGCTACCGGGTTCTGGATGCGGGTGGCGTGCATGGGCACCTCGCCTAAAAGGCAGATGCCCTCGATGTTTCTCTCTTTGGTGACGCCCAGAAGCAGCCCGTTTAGTCCGGCAATCTGGAGATTACCTTTTTGCACCAGCCCGTATTTATCCAGCTCTTCGGCCATATGCGGGCTGGTGACCACGCCCCATACCCGCGGCTGCTCGGTATGGTGGATGCGGCTCAGGGCGGCGGCGCAGGTGTAGATGCGCTTTGCCTGGAACCGCTCGGCGACATCGAGGACGCAGTTGGCCAGCTCGTAGCTTTTGGTGACGGGCTGGTCTTCGCCGATGAAGAGTATGATGTCGCTGCCCGCTGGGTTTTTCAGGTAGTAGAAGCGGCTCTGGGGGAACTGGGGTTTCTCGACGATGTTGTCGCGGGCGATAACCCCGATGGCGTCGAAGAAGTAGGAGGGTTCGATTTCGCCCAGGTCTTTGAAGTCCAGTTTTTTGAGCAGATAGCTGGCGACTATCAACGAGACGTCGCCGATGCCGGGCCAGGAGGCCAGCATGACCGGGTCTTTGAGCCTGGGACGGGCGTATAGCTTAACGTGGTTTTTCATTTTTATCCTAACCCCACCTTGTTAGCGTACGTGTTATTTTCCCACCCAATACCCGCCCTATAGAGGTTAAACCTCTGTAAACTCCTTATTGGGGGATGCCTCCCACCCCACCTTGTTATTCGCTGGCTACCGACAGGCGGGGGCAGTAGATGGGTGGGACGTTGATTACGCCGCCGACCCATTTAGCCTGGCTGCCGATAGCGCTAATCTCCTTTAAGAGCTTATAGACGTTGCCCGCCACCATGGTGTTCTTTACCCTACCTACTATTTTACCACTTTCCACTTTATAACCTAAGAGGACATTGCCGCTGAAATCGCCGCCTAAAATATTGCCCTGCTCGGCGCCCATGAGCTGCTCGATGACCAGCCCTTCCTTGATGTCGCCGACCATCTCGTCAAAACTTATCTTGCCCGGGGCGATGGCCAGTGTGCTGGGAGAGGGGAGGGGGAGCCCACCGCCTCGGCTGGCGCTGCCGGTGCTCTTGGTCTTGGCTAAGGCCGCCGTTTGCAGGTCATAGAGGAAGCTGGAGACAACGCCCTTTTCGACAAGCGGTGTGCGCTGGCTGGGCGTACCTTCGTCGTCGCAGGGGCGGCTGTGGGGCCTGTAAGCAATAGTCGGGTCGTCCCAGATGGAGAGCTTATCGTCAAAGACCGGCTCGCCCAGCTTGTTGCCGATGGGGGAAGCGCCTTGGAGGACGGTCTTGCCGTTGAAGGCCGCCATCAGGGGGGAGATTAAGGCGCTGGCGACGCCTTCGGGGGTAAAGATTACGGGCAGTGTTTTGGTGGGTGCCGACGCCTGGTTCTTGGCCAAATCCAGTTGCCTTAAAACTGCCTTGGCTATCTCTTTAACCTCGGTCAGAGGGTGGCAGGAGCTCTGCCCCTCGCCGACGAAGAGCATGTCGGTCTCCCTGACCAGATTGCCGACCATACCGATACCGAAAACGCTTTTTTTGTATTCGGCCTGCCCGCCGCGTGAGTTGATAATTCTTAAAGTGATGGTCTCTTTCTCCACCGCCGCCTCGCAAACGATATCCGGGGTGTGTTTAGTAACCAGGGCGATAAGCTCCTCGCCCAAGCTGGCCATCTTTTCGACAGCGATGGACTCAACCTCAGGGTCAAAAATATCCACCGGTGGGTAAGGGGTGGTGGGGGGAAGCTCGAACCTGGCCCTAGTGCCGAACCTGGCTGTCTCCACGGCGTTGTCCACCAGCGTCTGAGCGTCATTGACGTCGGTGCCGGTGGCGTAGCCGATGCGGCTGTCCTTTATAATACGTAAGGCGACAGAGGTGCTCTGTTTGCCCTGAACGTGCTTTAGACGGTTGGCCTCGAATTGCACGGGGGTCTCTTCGGCGTTGACGAGAAAGACCTCGGCGGCTTCAGCGACCTTTCGCGCTTTTTCCAGTATCCTTTCCACTAGCTGCCTCCCAGCAGGCACTTGCGGATTCGGAGGTGGGAACTGCCGTTGGAGACGGGGAGGGGGTACTGCCCACCCTTGCCGCAGCCGCCGCCTTCGTTCATGTCCAGGTCGCCGCCGATGGCATCGATGTTGTTAAGCGTGATGAAGACGTTGCCGGTCAGTACCACCGGCCTTAACGCCTCGGCGAGCTGGCCGTGGCGTATCATGTAGGCCTCGCCGGCGGAGAAGGTGAACATCTCCATAGAGGTGGTGCCGCCGAACCAGTTCTTGACGTAGACACCTTCCTTAATGTCGGCGATTATATCATTGAAAGAGCCCTTGACCGGCTCGATATAGGTGTTGGTCATGCGCACGATGGGCGGAAACCTGTAGTTGATGGCGCGGGCGTTGCCGGTGGGCTTTTCCCCCATCTTGGCCGCCGTCTCCCGGGAATGCAGCCGCCCCACCAATTCCCCTTCCTTAATAAGATAGGTCTTGGTGGCGAGCACGCCTTCGTCATCGTATTTGTAGCTGCCGCGTAGGTCGGGGACGGCGGCGCTGTCAACAATGTTAAGCTCCCGGCCGCCGAATTTCTTGCCTAAGACCATTATCTGGCGCAGGCGCTCGTTTTCGTAGATGTGGTCGGCTTCGGAGAGGTGACCGAAGGCTTCGTGGACGAAGACGCCGGCCAGCACCGGGTCGAGGACAACGGTGTACTCGCCGCCCTTTATCTGTGGGGCGGCGAGCAATGCGACGGCTTTTTTGGCCGTTTCTTCTACCTGCTGGTGGAGTCCCGTTATCGCCTTGAAGTCGCCGCGGCTGCCCAGGCTTAGGCCCGCCTGCTGCACCTCGCCGTCACTGGCGGCTACGGCGCTGACGCGCAGGGTGATGTCCGTCCTGGGTTGCTCGATGTAGCTGCCCGCCGAGTTTAAAAATATGGTTCTCTTATAGCTGTCGCCGTAGCCGATGACCGAGGTCTGGAGGTGGGGGGTGCGCCAGATGAGCTCATTGTATTCGTCGAGTAGTTTCTTCTTTTCCGCCAGGGAGATGGTAAGGGGGACATCTCTGCCGTTGGCAACCGTATCAACGATTGTCTCAATCGGCGCTAGGTTGCTCTCCTCTTTACCGACGAGCTTGGCCTGATTAACGGCGCGTTCTATCCTCTCGTCGAGGTCGTTGAGGTCATTAAAGCTGACGAAGCCCCAGCCGCCTTTGACCAGGGCGCGGATGTTGCCGCCGACGGCGGTGGACTGCCCCACCGATTCTAGCTCCTTACCGCGGTAGGTGATAGTGGTGCGCTGGCTTTGCTCAAGGCGGGCTTCGATGTAGTCGGCGCTTTGTTTTTTTAAAGCGTCGGCTAGCTGGCGGCTGACTTCCCCGATATCGGTCATGGTATAAACAGTTTACCCAGCCGTCTGCCAGCCTGTCAATTGGTTTTAGTCGTGGATGCGGCTCAGATACCAGTTGCCGCCGGGCATATCCCGGTAGATGTCGCAGACCATGCCCTTGCTGGTCTTGACGCGGAAGTAGTGGCAGGACATTTCCTTGCCCCACCACTCCTCGTCCTTCTGCCACTCTTCGTAGACGCGGGTGATGCGCTGCCTGTCGCCGTTGCGGGCCAGGCTCAAGGGTATCCCCCGTACGTTCACCGTGACCCTGAGCTCTTCCGGTTTTTCCAATACCTTAGCCAATGCTCCAGTCCCCCTTGAACTATAGCTTGCGTAGTACTCCGATTACCTTGCCCTGAATCTCGACGTCCTCGGGCGGGTAGTACATAGGCTGCATCTCTTTGTTGGCCGGCTGCAGGCGGATGCGGTTGCCTTCGTGATAGACCTGCTTTAGCGTTACCTCCTGCTCTACCCTGAGCCAGACCGCCGCCATCTCGCCGTCCTCGACATTGCTCATGTGCTGGATGAGGACGATATCACCGTCGCCGATTAGGGCGTCAATCATGGAAAAGCCCTTCACCCTGAGGGCGTAGATTTCCTTTTTGCCCCTGGTTACCTCGTCGGTGAGCTGTAATGTTTCCTCGGGGACGGAGTTCCAGGTATCGGCGGTGGGCACGGGTATCGGTTTGCCGGCGGCGATGGTGCCCAAAAGCGGCACCAGTGAGACGGCCTCCAGCTTGCGGTCGGTGAGCTGTATGCTGCGGAAGACGGTCGGGTCGCGGCGGATGTGCCCCTCGTCTTCGAGCTTGTTTAAATGGTGCTGGACAACGGAGGGGGTGCTGATTTTGCAGCCCTTGGCGATGTCCCTGACGGTGGGGGCGTAGCCCCTCTTTTCCAGGAACTGGCGGATGAAGTTTAGTATTCGCTCTCGGGTGGGCGCAGCCATGTTGACTCCTTAATACAATTGTTCTGAAAACAAGTGTATCATATGATTTTGAGCTTGTCAAGTGGGGGTATAGAGATTGCCGCCCCACCTTGTCTAGCGTACGTTGTTTCTTCCCACCCTGCCCACCCAACAGAAGTCTTTTAAAGGGGGACAAAGTCCCCCTTTCGAACCCCCTAAAGTGGAG
>JASFEJ010000044.1:0-9866 GCA_050124895.1 Dehalococcoidia bacterium | reverse complement strand
CGATGCCCTCTTCATCATCGCTGAGTCGGAACCGCATAAGCTCTAGAAAACGGCTTTTAGGCTATTTTGACGAACCAGTTGGCCTTCGGCTATAATATTTAGCTAACTTTTCCTGTTTCGGCGAAGCTTGAGTAGATGTTTGCACTAAGCCAAATTCTTGCCATCGCCATTTTCATTCTGATGTTCCTGGCCATTATCATCGGCAAGGTGCATCGTTTTATCCCTGCCCTCATCGGGGCCGGGCTCACCCTGGTGGTCGTTTTCCTCATTACCATGCAAAGCCCCGATTCCGTAGTTAATGTCATGAATTTGGGGCAGCTGGGACATTTCCACTTCTGGGTGCCGGGGCAGGAGCATATCGAGTCCTACGGCATCAACTGGCAGACCATCATCTTCATCGGCGGTATGATGGTCATGGTGGAGGGGTTGGGGGAGGTGGGTTTCTTCCGCTGGATATGCCTGCTTTTGGCCAGGCTGGTCAACTACCAGGTCGTACCCATTCTGATTGTCTTTATGCTGCTCTCCGGTTTCCTCTCCATGTTCATTGACAGCATTACCGTGCTGCTCTTCCTGGCTATGGTCACCATCGAGCTGGCGCGCCTGCTCAAGTTCGACCCGGTGCCGATGATAATCGCCGAAATCTTTGCCGCTAACACCGGCGGCGCCGCCACCATGTCCGGCGACCCGCCCAATATCATTATCGGTACCGCCCTCGGCTATAACTTTATGGACTTTTTTACCAATACCGGCGTTATTGCCTGGATATGCATGGGAGTGGCTCTAGTCTTCTTCTACTTCGCCTTTCGTAAGGTGCTCACCAGCTCCCAGAAGAATCAGAAGGGCTCTGAGCCCACTAAATACCCCCAGCCCAGCGAGGCTATTATCGACCCGCTGCACTTCCGTATCAACGCCGCCATCTTCATCGCCATAATCGTGCTCATAGTCACCCACGCCGAAACGGGCATATCCATGGCGCTCATCGGCGTTATCGCCGCCGCTATTACCATGCTAGCGGCCTGGCGGAAGGCTTTCCATATTGTCAGCCGTATAGACTGGCGGACGCTGCTTTTCTTTATCGGATTGTTTATCTGCGTCGGCGGCCTGGAGGAGACGGGCGTGCTGGAGATGTTGGCCAACTATATCGGTACCGTCTCCGGCGGCAGCCTGGTGCTGGTGATACCGCTTATCCTCTGGATATCCGCCTTCGCTTCGGCTATAGTGGATAACATCCCCTTCGCCGCCACTATGGTCCCCGTAATCCAGAACCTGGCCCGTACAGCGGGCTTAAGTTTACACCCGATGGCCTGGACGCTGGCGCTGGGCACCGATATCGGCGGCAACGCCACTCCCATCGGCGCTTCGGCTAACGTCGTCGGCACCGCCATCGCCGAAAAAGAGGGACACCCTATAAGCTGGGGTAAATTCTGCAAGTACGCCATTCCGGCCATGATTATGGTGGTCGGCTTGTGCTGGCTCTACTTGGTGATAAGATACGCCTAAGAGGAGGTGGAAAATGTGGAAGAAGATACTGGTACCGCTGGACGGCTCCGACCTGGCTGAGCTGGCCCTGCCCTACGCTAAGGAGCTGGCCGGCGCCTTTAACTCCGAGCTCGTCCTGATCTACGTCAGCGAAGAGGATGAAGAGCACCTCCATATGCACCAGCTCTACTTAGAGAGACTGGCCCTGCAGATGAAAAAGAATCAGCAACTGAAAAGGGTCAGCCCCGTGGTCATAGCGGGCAAGACGGTTGAGGAGATCGTCAAATACACCGATAAGAACGATGTCAGGCTCATCGTCATGGCTACTCACGAAAGCTCGGGCATAATACCCTGGGCGAAGGAGGGAGTAGCCGACAAGGTAATTGATGCCGTTGGTGTGCCCCTGCTGCTTATCAAGGAGACCAAGCGCCGGCGCAAGACCAAGGAGAAGAAGCACCTGATAAGCCGCATTCTTCTGCCCCTGGACGGCTCCGAGGCTGGCGAGGCCGCTATAACCCGGGTCAAGGAGCTCAGGGCGAAACTTGGGGCCGAGGTTATCCTGCTGGAGGTAATATCGAAGGGGAGGAACCTCCGTACCGTCGGCGGCCTGGACTACATCCGCTATCCCGAATCGGAGATAGAAGCCTTCAATACAGAAGCCAAGGTGTATCTGGACAAGGTCTACAAACGGCTGCAGAGGGGAAAGAAAGCCAAGGGCGAATTAACCGTCGTCATCAGGACGGGCGAGGTCGCCAATGAAGTCCTGAAACTGGCCAAGAAAAAGAGGGCCAGCCTGATTGCTATATCCAGCCACGGGCATTCGGGCATGACCAAGTGGGTCTTCGGCTCTACCGCCCAGAAGGTTATCGAGGACAGCCCGATTCCGGTGCTGGTGGTCAAAGCCCCACCGGGAGCCGCTTAAAATAATTTGCATCATACCTGAGATATAGGGTATCATATATAATCGTACTTAAGCATCGTACTCGCCCCTGTAGCTCAGTTGGATAGAGCACCAGCCCCCGGAGCTGGGTGCGAGCGTTCGAGTCGCTCCAGGGGCGCTTTTCATAGATTGTTTTTAAAGAGGGTGAAGTGGTAGCAAAAAACCAGCTTATGGAAATAAGGTGGCACGGCCGCGGCGGGCAGGGGGCGGTTACCTCAGCCGAGCTGGTGGCCCAGGCAGCCATAAGCGAGGGCAAGTTCGCCCAGGCGTTCCCCAGCTTCGGTCCGGAGCGGCGGGGAGCACCGGTGCTGGCTTTCGTCAGGATAGACAGCCAGGAGCCGGTACGCATCAGGGCCGAGATAACCGAACCCGATGTGGTGGTAGTGCTTGACCCCGGGCTGCTCACCATCGTCAACGTCGTTTCCGGCCTGAAAAGTAATGGCCTGGTGATAATCAACACCAAGAAATCGTTCGATGAAATCGCCGCCAAGCTCCAACTCAAGGCTAAGGCCAGGCTGGCCAAGGTTGACGCCACCCTTATCGCCCGGGAAGAGTTGGGCGTGACCATCACCAATACCACCATGGTCGGCGCCCTGCTCAAAGCCACCGGCGTTGTTGAGCTGGAATCAGTGGTCGAGCCGTTGAACAAGCGCTTTGGCCGTTTGGCGGAGAAAAACGTCAACGCCATGAAAAGGGCATACCAAGAAACCGAGCTAAAGGAGTAGCCTTGGCTAAGTCAGATGGTGAAATAACCTGGAGAGACCTGGAAATCGGCGCTATCGTTACCGAGCCGGGAAACGCGGCTCAGTACAAGACGGGCGACTGGCGCTCGCAGAGGCCTACCTACGACTTCACCAAGTGTATCAAGTGCGCCCTCTGCCAGATTTACTGCCCCGAGGGCTGTGTCCAACAGAATGAAGACGGCTGTTTCGAGGCCGACATGTTCTATTGTAAGGGCTGCGGCATCTGTGCCCGTGAGTGCCCGACCGGAGTAATAACCATGGTTGAGGAGGAGGAATAGTGGCCCGAAAAGTAGGCATTGAGGTATCCGTAGCCCTGGGCGATGCTGTCAAGATGGCCAACGCCGATGTCGTTGCCGCCTATCCTATCACTCCCCAGACTCATATTGTTGAGCACCTGGCTGAACTGGTGGCCAACGGCGAGCTGGATGCCGCCTATATACCCGTTGAATCGGAGCATTCGGCGATGAGCGCCTGTCTCGGCTCGGCGGCCACAGGGGCCAGAACCTTTACCGCTACCGCCGGGCAAGGCCTGGAATTGATGCACGAGGTACTCTATGTCGCCTCTTCAATGCGTCTGCCGGTGGTGATGGCGGTGGCTAACCGAGCTTTATCGGCGCCTTTGAGCGTCTGGGGCGACCACTCCGACGCTATGGCCGTCCGCGACACCGGCTGGATTCAGCTATTCGCCGAAAACGGGCAGGAGGTAATCGATAACGTCTTCTGCGCTTTCCGTATTGCCGAAGACCCCGAGGTCTTATTACCGGTAATGCTTCACCTCGACGGCTTTCACCTCTCTCACGTTATCGAGCCGATAACCTTTCCCGACCAGGATAAGGTCGATAAGTTCCTGCCGACCAACAAATATCCCCTGGCTTTACACCCCGATAAACCGGTGACCATGGGGGACTTCGCCATGCCCATCCTCTACCCCGAGGCGAAGTGGGCGCAGGAAATGAACCTGAGGGCTTCCAAGGATACGATATTAAAGGTCTGGCAGGAGTTCGGCCAGGCCTTCGGACGCCACTATTCACCAGTGGAAAGCTATAAGACCGAGGACGCCGAGACGCTGCTGTTGACTATGGGCAGCTTCAGCGAGACGGCGATGACGGTCATCGATAAGCTCAGAGCCGAGGGCAGAAAAGTGGGACTGGTAAGGTTCCGCCTCTGGCGCCCGTTTCCTTTCGAGGAGCTTCGGCAGGCGGTCAAGGACGCCAAGAACCTCATCGTCGTCGATAGGGCGCTCTCCTTCGGCGGCCCCGGCGGGCCCGTCTGCTCCGAGGTGAGGTCAGCTCTCTACGGCGAGGCCAAGAAACCGAAGGTCGTCGGCTTCGTGGCCGGGATAGGGGGTCGGGACATTACCCAATCCGGCTTCGAGACGATAATAGATAAGGGCATTGAAATCGCGCAAAAAGGGAGCGATAACGAGTTTGAGATATTCGGGGTGAGGGAGTGATGCAAAACTACAATATCTATGTCCCCCGACTGGTAACCAAGAAGGACACCTTCGTCCCCGGCCACCGCGCCTGCATCGGCTGCGGTGAGGTGCTGGCGGTCAGATTAGCCTGCAAGGCGCTGGGGTCGAACACAATAATCGCCAACGCCACCGGCTGTATGGAGATTGTCTCCTCGCCGCTGCCTACCACTTCCTGGAAGGTGCCCTGGATTCACACCTTGTTCGAGAACACCGCCGCCGTGGCTTCGGGGATTGAATCGGGCCTTAAGATGCTGATGAAGAAAGGCCGGCTAGCCCAGCAGGATATCAACGTGGCGGCTATGGGCGGCGACGGTGCCACCAGCGATATCGGCCTCCAGGCGCTTTCGGGCGCTCTGGAGAGAGGGCATAACTTCCTCTACATCTGCTTCGATAACGAAGCCTATATGAACACCGGTATTCAGCGCTCTTCAGCAACCCCCTTCGGCGCTTCTACTACTACCTCGCCGGCGGGTAAGGTAAGCATCGGTCAACTCAGCTGGAAGAAGGACATGCCGGCCATTGCCGTCGCCCACAACATTCCCTACGTGGCTACCGCTTGTCCCAGCTACCCCTTCGATATGATGGAGAAGGTAAAGAAGGCGGCAGCGACCCCCGGGCCTGCCTATGTCCACATACTCTCGGTCTGTCCCACCGGCTGGCGGTGCCCCACCGATTTGACGGTCAGGATGGGGCGTCTGGCGGTGGAGACGGGCATCTTCCCCCTTTATGAGGTGGAAAACGGTAAATATAAGTTGAACTTCGATTTCCCCGAGCTCAGACCCGTCACCGACTACATGAAGAAGCAGGGGAGATTCAGGCACCTGTCCGATGACATACTGAAGCAGATACAGGAGCGGGTGACCGCTGATTACGCCGCGCTTAAGGAGAAGGCGAATGCCGACAGCGACTAAGCCGACCAAGCAAAAGATTAACTCGATACTGGACAGCTATGAGCGCGACCCCGGTATGCTGGTGGCTATTTTGCAGGATATCCAGGCGGACTATAACTACCTGCCCAAGGAGTCTTTGAGTTACATCAGCGAGGGGCTGGATATACCGCTGACTCAGGTTTACAGCGTGGCTACCTTCTTTAAGGCCTTCAGCCTCAAGCCGAGGGGACGCCATATCATAAACGTCTGTCTGGGCACCGCCTGCCACGTTAGAGGCGCTGGCCGAGTGCTGGAAGAAATAGGGCGGCAGCTTGACATAAAACCAGGGGAAACGACCGAAGATTTCAAATTCACCATGGAGACGGTCAACTGCGTCGGCGCCTGCGCCCTAGGGCCGATAGTGGTCATTGACGGTAAGTATTCGGGGCAGATGAAGACGGATAAGGTGAAAACTTTGCTGGAGAGTTACGACTAGATGGCTAAACAGAGCAATGGTAGGCTGAGCTCGCCGCAGGAGCTGGAGGCACTGAGGGCGTCCATAATCGAGGACAGAGACGCCCAGAAGCCCTGCATCACCGTCTGCGGCGGCACCGGTTGCCACTCCTTCGGCAGCGAAGGGGTCACCGAAGCCTTTGCCCAGGAAATCAAGCGCCAGAAATTAGGCGACAAGATAGACATCAAGGTCACCGGCTGCCACGGCTTCTGCGAAAAGGGGCCGGTGGTGGTCATCAAGCCGAAAAACATCTTCTACCAGCAGGTAAAGGCGGAAGATATTTCTGAGATAGTCTCCGAGACCGTGGTCAAGGGCAACATCGTTGACCGACTGCTCTATACCGATCCCAGCACGGGCAAGAAAATCACTTATGAGCACGAGGTTCCTTTCTATAAGGAGCAAAAGCGGCTCGTCTTCGGCAGCAACGGCCTGATTGACCCCAACGTCATCGAGGACTATTTAGCTATCGGCGGCTACGCCGCTATGGCTAAGGCTCTGTCCATGAAACCGGAAGGTGTCACCGCCGAGGTCAAAAAGGCGGGCTTAAGGGGTCGGGGTGGTGGTGGCTTCCCCACGGCTATGAAGTGGGAGACCTGCCGTAACGCCGAAGGCGATACCAAATACATCATCTGCAACTGCGACGAGGGCGACCCCGGCGCTTTTATGGACAGAAGTTTAATGGAGGGCAACCCCCACAGCGTTTTGGAAGGTATGGTTATCGGCGCCTACGCCATCGGCGGGCATGAGGGCTACATCTATGTCCGCAACGAGTACCCTCTGGCGGTCAAGAACGCGCGGATAGCTATAGAGCAGGCGGAGAAGCTGGGGCTATTGGGCAAGAACATACTCGGTTCCGGCTTCGATTTCAGCGTCAAGATAAGCCGCGGCGGCGGCGCCTTTGTCTGCGGCGAATCGACGGCGCTGATGGCTTCGCTGGAGGGCAAGGTCGGCGAGCCCAGGGCGAAATACGTTCACACCTCGGAGAAGGGCCTCTGGGAGCAGCCGACCAACCTTAATAATGTCGAGACCTGGGCTAACGTGCCCTTAATCATCAAGAACGGCGCTGACTGGTACGCCAGGATAGGCAGTCAGGGCAGCAAGGGCACCAAGATTTTCTCGCTGGTGGGCAAGATTAACAACACCGGCCTTATCGAAGTCCCCATGGGCGTGACGCTTAAGGACATTATCTACGGCATCGGCGGCGGCATACCCGAGGGCAAGAAGTTCAAGGCGGTACAGACCGGCGGTCCTTCCGGCGGCTGTATCCCCGAAAGTCACCTTGACCTGCCCGTTGACTTTGACGAGCTGGATAAGGCGGGCTCGATGATGGGCTCGGGCGGCATGATTATCATGGACGAGAACACCTGCATGGTGGACATCGCCAAGTACTTCGTCAACTTCCTGGAGGGCGAGTCCTGCGGCAAGTGTTTGCCCTGCCGCGAGGGCCTGAAGCGGATGAGCCAGATACTGACCGACATCACCGAGGGCCGGGGCAAAGAGGGTGACATCGAGCTTCTGGAAAGGCTTTCGGCAACGCTTATCGACACCTCGCTCTGCGCTCTGGGCAGCACCGCCCCCAACCCCGTGCTGACTACACTGCGCTATTTCCGCGACGAGTACGAAGCCCACATCAAAGAGAAGCGCTGTCCGGCCGGCGTTTGCAAGGAGCTGGTCACCTATTCTATTGATAAAAAGAAGTGCCCCGGCTGCGGGCTCTGTGTCAAAGCCTGTCCTTCCGGGGCGATAACCGATATGGGCAAGAAGAAACCCGTGGTCTTAGACCAAGAGAAGTGCATCAAGTGCGGCGCCTGCTACGACGTCTGCAAGCTGGGGGCGGTGATAAGGAAATGAAGATGGTCAAGCTGACAATCAACGGCCAGAAGATTCAGGCTGAAGAGGGGACAACCATACTGGAGGCGGCCAGAGAGAACAACATCTATATACCCACTCTCTGCCACCACGAAGAGGTGACCCCCTACGGTGCCTGCCGCCTCTGCACCGTTGAAGTGACCAAAAACGGTCGACAAAGGCTGGTGGCTTCCTGCCTATATGAGGTGGCGGAGGGAATCAAGGTAACCACCGACTCGGAGAGAATCAGCACCAACCGCCAGATGCTCATGGAGCTGCTTCTGGCCCGCTGCCCCAACAACAAGGCGGTACAGGACCTAGCCCGTAAATTGGGCGTGGAAAAGACCAGCTTCAAGCTCGACGATAACGACTGTATGCTCTGCGCCCTCTGCGTCCGGGTTTGCCAGGAGGTTGTCGGTGTCTCGGCTATCAGCCTGGTCAACCGCGGTGTCGATAGGGCTATGGCCACACCATATTTTGAAGACTCTAACGTTTGCATCGGCTGTGGCTCCTGCGCCTATGTCTGCCCGGTTGACGCCATAAAGTTCGAGGATGTCGGCGATACCAGGCGCATCACCTGGCCCAATAACAAGATGGAATTCAAGCTGAAGAAGTGCTCAAGCTGCGGCCGTTACTTTGCCCCCCAGGCGCAGCTGGACTATATCATCAAGAAGGCGGGCTTAGCCCCCGATGCCTTCGATAAGTGCCCCGACTGCCGCGACTAGCCCTCTTTTAATCCCGTACATTGACCCTTAAGTAATGCCTTGCTATACTCTGGGAGCGGGGTGTAGCGCAGTTGGTCTAGCGCGCAGCGTTTGGGACGCTGAGGTCGGCGGTTCAAATCCGCCCACCCCGACCACCCCTCTCTTAAGCGGAGCGTCTAACCTTTAATATCTCGGCCATGATGCTGACGGCAATCTCCTCGGGGGTCTGGGCACCTATTGATAGCCCGATGGGAGAGTGGACGCTGTCCAGCGTTTTTTGAGAAACCCCTTTAGCCAGCAGGTGGGAGTATATCGTCTTGACCTTGCTCTTACTACCAATCATGCCGATATATTTGGCCGGGGTGCCTACCGCCCACTCCAAAACCACCTCGTCGTTCTGATGGCCGCGGGTGACAATCACGATGTAGCTTGTCTTGTCTATCTTCAGCTTGGAGAAGGCTTTAGTAAAATTCTCGGCGAGCACCGTTTCGGCCTCGGGGAACCTCTCGGCGTTGGCGTATTCGGCACGGTCGTCGATAACGGCAATCTTAAAGCCGATAAGCTTGCCTATCCGGGCCAGCGACAGCGAGATATGGCCGCCGCCGAAGATACATATGGTGGGCGTCGTCAGGATAGGCTCGATAAAGACCTCAAGGTCGCCGCCGCATATCATCCCCGCCTCCCCGGCTTCCTTGGCCGTCAGGCTCATGTGCAGGTGTTTGGGCTTGCCCTGCTTTATCACCCTAACGGCTTCCTCGATAACCTGGGCTTCCAGGCTGCCGCCGCCGACGGTACCGGCAATGGTGCCGTCGGACTTGACCAGCATCTTGGTGCCCTCTTCACGGGGCGTCGAGCCGGTGGCGGAAACAATAGTGACCAGCGCCGCCTCTTCGCCCGCTTCCTTAATCCTGACTATTTCCTGATAGATATCGGTCATTGCTCTCCTCTAGACATTGACACGCGTTAGTATCGCCTCTAGAACCCCACCGGCAATCGCCCTCACCCGGGGCCGGATAGTAAAGCAGGCTTCTCTGTCCCGGGAAGGGTCAATCTCGCCCAGCTTGGTCCCCTTCACCACCATTGTTTGGTTCCTGAGCAGGGCCCGCACCACGCCGCCAATCTCCGCCTTAAACGACTGCCCCGCCACCGAAGCCATTATATCACCCGCTGCCACCATATCGCCGATTTCCCAATCGGTGGCAAACTGCCCCTCGATGGGGGAGTGCAGCACCCTTTCCTCGGTCAGGCCGCCGATGGCGACGGGAATGCCGGTGTTCTCCTCCGCCTTGCCGGCG
>JASFEJ010000043.1:0-10104 GCA_050124895.1 Dehalococcoidia bacterium | reverse complement strand
ATGAGCCAGTTCTGTATCAGCGATAGCCCCAGCACCCGCCAGTTGCGGAACACTCTGCCTAATTCTTCGTATTTTACCTTGGCCAGTGGTGGGTACATCATGAGGATAAGTCCGATGGCGATGGGTATCGAGGTGGTGCCCACCTGGAAAAGGGTGATGAAATCGGCGACCTCGGGTACGAAATAGCCTAAGCTCACCCCCAGCCCCATGGCCAAGAAAATCCAGAGGGTGAGGAAACGGTCGAGTGTCGGCAGCCTGCCGGCTACTCCCTTTTGTTCACTCATGGCTATACTGAGTAGACCCTCCTAGCGGATTATGTCTGTATCCAGAGCACTACGTAGTATATCCCTACCCCGATAAAAATGATAGAGACTACTATGCGGAGGACTTTCTCGACGCGGGCGACGGCATTGAGCCAGCTGGAAACCTTGGATACGCCAACCGATATAAGAATACCGAATACTAGGACAGGAAGCCCGGTGCCGATGGCAAATATTGCAGGCAAAGTTACACCGCCGGTAGATTCGAGAGATAAGGGTATCAATACCCCGAAGAATATGATGGCGCTATAGGGGCAGAAGGCCAGAGCAAAGATTACCCCTAACAGAAATCCACCCAGCATACCCCTATTAGCTACCTTCTCTCCTAGTGCTGCCAGCTTTCCACCCCCCAGACCTAAAGAAAAACGGTCTATGATTAACATTATAATTCCCACTGCAATCAGCAGTGGTCCCAGAATTCTTTCGCCCCAGTCTTGCAAAAACGTAGCAACGCCGGGGATTTCCAAGCCAATTACGATTATCAGGATGCCAATGATGGAGTAGGAAACCATTCGCCCCAGCGTGTAGAGGGCTCCGGTTATGATGGCGTACCTGCGCTCCGTAGCCCGGCGGCTAACATAGGCCGTAGCGGCGATGTTAGTCGCCATGGGGCAGGGGCTGATGGCTGTTATCAACCCCAGAAACAGCGCCGAGAGCACGGGGATGTTAATGCTCTCAGAAAGCTGGTGCAGCCAGCCTCCTAAATCCATTATTCCTCCCCAGTGAGGCTCTGCTCGATTTTGCTTTTCACCACCTCGGCAAATGCCTCATCATCGCCTATGACTAACCAAATCTCGCCCACCGCTTCTATGTGGTCGGCGCCGTCTACTATGGTGTTGATAAACAGGGACGAGGAATAGGCTCCATATTTCTCGACAATGGCGGCATTTTCCTCGGCCGTTACATCGTAGGTAGCCCAGATTATCTTGCCGCTGGTCAGCTCGTCGGCAAAGTAGTTTTCCAGGGTATACAGGGTAGCTTCTTCAGCGTAGACACAGCTATAGCAGCGCTGTGGCCGGTAAAAATAGACAACCTCGACCTTGTCGGCCGGAGTAGGGGATGTGTCGGGGTCAGCCGGGGTTTGAGACGTGTCTGAATCATCCGGAGTTACAGGTGTGTCCGGCTCGACAGGGGTGGAAGGCGTATCTGAACTTGGTGGCGCTTCAGGAGTTGTACCTCCGCAAGCGCAGAGCATGCCGACCAACAGGATAATGAGCAAAAACGAGCTCCATATTGTAACTTTGCTTCGCGTAGTCATATAATCCTCCTAGTTCTAACCACTTGATGTATTATTTTCTTTCTTCAATCCACTTCTTAATCTCTTCTTTGTTGGGGATTCTACCCTCGCATAGCTTTACGCCCTCAATAAGCACGGCCGGTGTCATGAAAACACCTCGGGCAGCCATAATCTTGGGGTCTTTGATTTCCGTTACTTCTATCTCTTTGCCTTCTTCCAGTTCCATCTCCTTTAGCGCCTTGCGGACATTCTCGTTGGTGGCATGGCACCGGGGGCAACCCGGCCCGCAAACCTCGATAATCATTGCTATGAAACCTCCTTAATTTTTTAATCCAAGATAAAACCGGCAACCCAGCCGACGATGGTGCCGATAACTATGATGGTCGGGACGTAGACCAGCGCCTTCTTGACTCCAAAAACCTTGGCAATCGCCAGCCAGTTAGGTAGGCTGATACCCGGTCCGGTAAGTAGCAGGGCTAAGGCTGGCCCTTTACCCATTCCCAAACTCATCAGAGTGTCCACGAATGGAGCCTCAGTCATGGTGGCGAAGTAGGTAACGCCGCCAAGCAGGGTGGCTAGGAAAGATTGGCGTAAGCCGCTGCCGCCAAGGTAGGTTTCGACCCACTCGCTGGGTATGAGGGCGCCGATAATGCCGACGATAAAAACACCAGCCAGCAGGAAAGGAAAGATGATGCGCATAAACCACCATGTCTCCTTAAGCCAGGCTTTAATCTTCTCTCTTTCGATAAACTTCCAGACGTAGGCGGCTACCACTAGCAGTCCTATTGCCCAGACCACCACCTTCTGCCAGTAAGGCCCTTGAGACACAATGTAGTTCGGTGCTAGGAGCCAGGCGACCAGAAGCAGGAGCAAGCCCACTCCCCTTTTACTCATCAGAGGTCCGGTACTCATCTGTATGTGAGAAACGCGTGTTTTCTCTTCCTTGTAGAAGGCATAAGCCATAACTAGCCCTATGGCAAAAGACATAAGTATAGCGCTTATCAACCTGGCGGCAACCATCTCGGCACCCAGTATCTGCCCGGTGTAAACCAGGGCCAGAATGTTGGCCGCGGGTGCCACCCAGAGAAGGATAAAGGCGGCTCCGATTCCCGCGCCGCCATAATAAATGCCGCTGGAAACAGGGATGACCGTACAGGAACAGGCGGCGACGAAGAAGCTACCGCCGGTGGCAATGCCGAAAGAGGAGATTTTTCGCGCGGCGGCGCCCAGATAGCCGATAATAGCCTCTCGTGAAACGAAGGTTACTATGGCACCCGCCAGGAGAAAAGCGGGAATAAGACAGGTAAGCACATGCAGGGCAATATAGTCTTTAAGGGCGGTTAGCCCGCCAAATAAGATATCAATGAACATGAAACTTCTTCCCTATGTGCGCAACTTAGCATTTAAATTGGTTAAAAAAATAACTAGGCCGTTTTTCTCATGCGGTTTACGCAGGTAGGGCCGACTCTCTCGGCTTTCCTCAACCGTTCCCGATCTTTATCGACCACCTTGTTGCCTTTTAATGCCTTTCTCACGGTGTCAACAAGATGGGCATAGTATTCCTCCGGCTCCTCTTTGGGTATAGAATACAGCGACCATAGTCCTTCTTTTCTTAGCTTGAGGAAACCGGCATCGTAAAGGGTGCTCAGGTTGCGGGAGGCCCGGGTCTGGGAAATTTCCAGTGCTTGCATCACCTCGCAGACGCAGCATTCCCTTTCCAGGAGCAGGTTAAGTATCCTGAGACGGGTCTCGTCTGACAGGGCTTTGAAAGCTTTAACTACATCTCGCATGGTCTGAGCCTTTTATCTATATGCGCATTTACGATTATATTTTATAGCCTCAGCAACCCTTTGTCAATAGCTCTACGCCTTTCCACCTATACCCTGCCAATGGTATAATATAGGGTAGATGGATATCCTCGACGGGCTTAATCCGGCGCAAAAGGAAGCTGTTGAAACCATTGAAGGGCCGGTGCTCATATTAGCCGGTCCCGGCAGCGGTAAGACCAGGGTCATTGCCCACCGAGTAGCTTACCTTGTTAAGACCTGCGGCGTCAGTCCCCACCGCATTATGGCGGTCACCTTTACCAACAAGGCCGCCCGCGAGATGGAAGAGAGACTCCATAAGCTTATCGGCGCCGCCCTGGAGAATCTTACCATCGGCACCTTTCATGCCATCTGCGCCCGCATCCTGCGCCGCGATGGCCAGGCTATCGGCGTCGATTCGAAGTTCGTTATCTACGACGACGAAGACCAGATAAGCCTGCTCAAAAGGACCCTCCAGGAGCTGAATCTCGACCCTAAGCAATATGCCCCCAGGGCCATATCATCCGCCATTTCCGCTGCCAAGAGCCACACCATGACCCCCAAGGAGTATGCCAAGCATACCAATAGCTATTTTGAGGAGGTGGTGGGGCGGGTCTACGAGCGCTACCAGCAGCTTCTGACCGAGAGCAGCGCGCTGGACTTCGACGACCTGCTCATGCAGGCGGTCCAGCTCTTTCGCAAAAGCAAGGCAACCTTAGAGAAATACCAATCCCGCTATCTTCACCTCATGGTGGATGAGTTTCAGGATACCAATCTGGTCCAGTACGAGCTGATAAAGAAGCTGGGGGGAAAGAAGCAAAACATATGCGTCGTCGGCGACCCCGACCAGTCGATATACTCCTGGCGGTTTGCCGACCTGCGCAATATACTCAGCTTTGAGAAGGATTTTCCCAAGGCGAAGCTGGTTCTCTTGGAGCAGAACTACCGCTCCACCAAGTCTATCCTGGAGTTGGCTTCGCGGGTAATCTCGGCCAACCAGATGCGCAAGCCCAAGGAGCTCTGGACGGATAACGAAGAGGGCGAACTGGTCAATGTGGTCGAGACCTATACCGAGCAGGAAGAGGCCCAGTTTGTCGTCAGTGAAGTGGAGAAGCTGGTGAAGGAGGATCGGGCTCGCTTGGGCGACTGCGCCGTGATGTACCGCACCAACGCCCAGTCGCGAGCCCTCGAGGAAGCCTTTGTTCGCTACGGGACGTCCTACAAGCTGGTGGCCGGTACCCGCTTTTACGAGCGGCGTGAGGTAAAGGACATCATCGCCTACCTGAGGGTTATCCTGAATCCCAGCGATAGCGTCAGCCTGCTGCGCATTATCAATATTCCGGGGCGGGGTATCGGCGAGCGTAGCCTGAGCCAGCTTTCCAGCTGGGCTAAGTCACTGGGCATATCTCAGTACGAGGCGCTGAAGCTGGTCAGCGAAGAAAAGGCTGATGGCCAAGAGGCACCCCCCTTCGGCTCCCGCATCGTTAAGTCGCTGGTCGGTTTCCGCGACCTGATGGAGGAGTTCGTTGCTCGCAGCCGTAAGCTCGACCTGGTCGACTTGTTCGACATGATTACAAGCCAGGTGGGCTACGAGCCCTATTTGATGGGCGGCAAGGACGGCGAGGAGCGCTGGGAAAACGTACTGGAGCTGCGCACCGTCGCCAATGAATATAAGCACTTGCCTCCCCCGGAGGGCTTAACCGCCTTTCTGGAGGGAGTGGCGCTGGTGTCCGACGTGGACGGGCTCGATGAGACGGTGGATGCCGCCACCCTGGTCACGCTGCACCAGGCCAAGGGGCTGGAGTTCCCCGTGGTCTTTATCGTCGGCGTCGAGGAGGGCATACTGCCCCACTTCAAGTCCTTCGCCAACTCCGATCAGATGGAGGAGGAAAGGCGGCTCTGCTACGTGGGCATAACCAGGGCCAAGCAGAGGCTATATCTGGTGCATGCCTTCCGCCGCAACCTGATGGGCTCGAGTACGCCGAGCACGCCCTCACGCTTCCTGGACGATATACCCAAGAACCTGGTGGCCAGCAGCGGCCTCTGGCAGGGCGAAGAGGGACGGGTCATGCCGTCTATCTATTCTTCCCGCACCAAAACGCCCGCCCCCAATTTCCCCAGCTCCGATGTCCCCGAGCTCAAGCCCGGCGACCATGTCCACCACGCCCAGTTCGGCGACGGCGTTGTCGTTAACTGCCGGGCGGTGAAGGACGATAAAGAGGCGGTGGTGGCTTTCAGCAGTGGGGTGGGGGTCAAAAAGCTGCTCTTGAGCTTTGCCCGTTTAGAGAAGAAAGAGTAGTTATGCCGATAAAGGCTTTAGACCCGCAGGTGGTCGCCCGCATTGCCGCCGGCGAAGTGGTGGAGAGGCCGGCCTCGGTGGTCAAGGAGCTGGTGGAGAACTCGCTGGACGCCGGCGCCAGCCAGATTTCGGTTGAGGCGGAGGGGGGTGGGGTGAGCCTCATCAGGGTGACCGACAACGGCCTTGGCATCCCCTATACAGAGCTGGAGCTTGCCTTCGAGCGCTACGCCACCAGCAAGATTGACGGCCTGGATGACCTGGAATCCATCTCCAGCCTCGGTTTTCGGGGCGAAGCTCTGCCCAGCATTACCGCCGTAGCCCGGGTTGATATGACCACCTGCGCCGACGGCGAAAGCGTGGGCAGCTATATCGGCCTTAAAGACGGCGCCATCGCCGAGCGCACCAACAAGGGGCGCTCCAAAGGGACGACGGTGGCTGTGCTCAAACTCTTCCGCAAGATACCGGCCCGGCTCAAGTTTCTCAAGTCGGTTTCCACCGAAAACGGCCATATCGCCAACGTGATTAGCCACTACGCCCTGGCCTTCCCCGAGGTCAAATTCTCATTGACTCTGGATGGTCGGGTGGCCTTGAACACTCCCGGCAGCGGCAAGCTGCTGGATAGCATCGCCGAGGTCTACGGCGCCGAGACCGCCGCTAACATGATTGAGGTCAAAAGCGAGACGTCTGCTCCCCAGATAACGGGTATGGTCGGCCTACCCAAAGTGAGCCGTTCCGGGCGGGGTTCTTTAAGCTTCTTCGTCAACCGCCGCTGGGTAAACAGCCGCATGCTGGCGCGGGCGGTGGAGGAAGCCTATCACGGGCTTTTGATGGTGGGTCGGCACCCGGTGGCTATAATAAATATCTCGCTGCCGGCTAAAGATGTTGACGTCAACATTCACCCTACCAAGAGTGAGGTCAAGTTTGCCAACGAGCGCGCCGTCTTCAGCGCTGTCAATAAGGCAGTCCGCCAAGCTTTAGCTGAGCAAGCACCGGTGCCCAGCGTCGAGGCGGCCAGACAGCCTGTTTTGTCTCCTTCGGAGTTTAGAGAGCCGACGGCGCCTTACGCCGAAGCTGACGTTAGTCTATCCCAACCACCTTCTTCTACTCCGGCCGCGGCGCTGCCGGTGCTGCGGGTTCTGGGGCAGCTGGCCAGCAGCTATATTGTTGCCGAGGGCCCCGACGGCTTGTATCTAATCGACCAGCACGCCGCCCACGAGCGCATCCTCTTCGAAAAGATTGAACGGCAGCGGGCACAGCGCGAGATAGAAGTCCAGGGGCTGCTGGAGCCGATGCCGCTTGAGGTCAGCCCCCGCCAGGAGGCGGAGCTCTGGGCGCGCTATCAGGAACTGGCCGAGTTCGGCTTTAACATCGAGCCCTTCGGCGGCAAGACCTTTCTGGTCAGGGCGGTGCCGGCCCTGGTACACGACAAAGACTGGGCGGGAATGCTGCGCGAACTGCTTGACTCCATATCCGAAGGCGATAAGAGCCACTGGACGGAGGCGGTCACCAGCACCATGGCCTGCCACGGCGCGATAAGAGCCGGGCAGACTTTAAGCGATGCCGAGATGCGCGAGCTGGTCCGGCAGTTAGAGCAGGCGGATACCCCCCAAACCTGCCCTCACGGGCGCCCGACCATGATTCAACTCAGCTACGGGCAGCTGAAAAAGGACTTCGGCCGCACCTGATTATAGCCGCTTGAACTCTTTGAAAAGCTCCGAGCAGAGGCTGTCGGTGACGGCTTTGTGGCTCTGGTTGGCCGGGGTGACCATTAGCGGCGAGATTGAGATGTTGCCCTTCTCGATGGCCCAGGTGTCGGTTTTCTCATCGGTGGGCTTGTTCACCTGCTGGCGGACGAACCAGTAGTAGCGGCGCTTGCCCGCGTATCTCTCCTCGACGGCGTCGTTGTGGTTGCGGTTGGCCGGGTAGGTGAGCTTCACCCCAATGATTTTTTCCTTCGGCAGGTTAGGCAGGTTTATGTTGAGGCAGGCGTTGCTTTTTATACTGGCCGACTCGAATTTCTTTACCACCAGGGCGGCGAACCTGGCCGCATCCTCAAAGTTGGGGTTATCGACCAGGGGGCTTGAAACGGCGATAGCGGGCAGGCCGTGGGCGTAGCCCTGTAGAGCCGCCCCCACCGTCCCCGAAATAATGACGTCATCGCCCAGGTTCCAGCCCCGGTTCACTCCGGAAACGACCAGCTCTATCTTGTCCTTATCCTTAGACAAAGCGCTCATGGCCAGGATGACGCAGTCGGCGGGCGTGCCCTCGACGGCGTAGCTCTCCACTCCCTCTGCCAACGGCGCTATCTCCCTTACCCTTATCGGCTCGTGAAGGCTGACCGAAGTGCCCATGCCGTGCAGCTCTCTATCGGGAGCGACGGCGATAACGTCGGCGAAGCTCTTCAGCTCGCTGACCATGGTTTTAATCCCCTCGGCGAATATGCCGTCGTCGTTGGTAGCCAGTATTCTCATAAAATCTTACCTTTCTAGTCCTGAAGTTTAGCACGGTGGGGGTGGTGGGGACAAATTATTGCCACCTTGCAGGGGAAACTCCTCGCGTATTTTTCGCCTTGTTGGTGCCAAGGGGTTTATGATAAGATTTAGCTGTAAGACGGAGGTCAGCATGGAACCCAAAATCGGCGTCTATATCTGTCATTGTGGCAGCAACATCGAGGGCACGGTAGATACGGCGGCGGTGGCCCAGTTCGCTGGGGGTTTGGAGGGGGTTGCCGTTGCCCGCGACTACAAGTTCATGTGTTCCGACCCCGGTCAGGAGCTTATCAAGAAGGACATCAGGGAGTTGGGGCTTAACCGGGTGGTGGTGGCCTCCTGCTCGCCGACCATGCACGAGCCGACCTTCCGCCGCGCCTGCCAGGAAGCGGGGGTGAACCCCTATCTCTTCGAGATGGCCAACATCCGTGAGCAGGCTTCCTGGGTGACGGTGGACAAGCAAGCGGCCACCGAGAAGGCCAAGGCGTTGGTCAGCGCCGCGGTGAGGCGTGTCTATTACCACCAGCCGCTGGAAACAAAAGAAGTACCGGTCAACCCCAACACACTGGTGGTGGGTGGGGGCATTGCCGGCATCCAGGCGGCCTTAAAGATTGCCGATTCCGAGCACCAGGTCTACCTGGTGGAGAGGACGCCCAGTATCGGCGGGCACATGGCGCAGCTGGACAAGACTTTCCCCACCCTGGACTGCTCGGCCTGCATTTTAACGCCCAAGATGACACAGATAGGTTCCCATCCCTTTATCAGGCTGCTGACCTACAGTGAAATAGAAGAGGTCAGCGGCTATATCGGCAATTTCAAGGTTAAAATCAGAAAGAAAGCACGCTACGTTAACGAAGAGCTTTGCACCGGCTGCGGCGTTTGCCAGACCAAGTGCCCATTTAAGGTGGATAACGAGTTCGAGGCGGGCCTGGGCAAGCGAAAGGCAATCTATACCCCCTTCCCCCAGGCCGTGCCTAACGTGCCCGTTATCGATACAGAGAACTGCGCCTATTTCAAGACGGGCAAGTGCCGTGCCTGTGAGAAGTTCTGTGAAGCCAAGGCGATAGACTTCGAGCAGCAGGACGAGATAATCGAGGTCGAGGTCGGCTCTATAATACTGGCTACCGGCTTCCAGGTCTTCGACCCCACTCCCATCTACGCCTACGGCTACAAGCGGCTGGATAACGTTATCACCAGCCTTGAGTTCGAAAGAATGATTAACTCGGCGGGCCCCACCGAGGGTGAGCTGCTGCTCAAAAACGGCGAGGAGCCCCAGAGTGTGGCCATTATTCACTGTGTGGGCAGCCGCGACGAGAAATACCACGAGTACTGTTCTAGAGTCTGCTGTATGCACTCGATGAAGTTCGCCCACCTAATCAAAGAACATACCGAGGCCGAGGTCTACGAGTTCTATATCGACATCAGGAGCTTCGGCAAGGGTTACGAGGAGTTCTATAACCGCATACTTGAGGAAGGCACGACCTTTGTTCGCGGCCGTCCTGCCGAGATAACCAACGTCGCCGAAACACCCGAGGAAGAGGGCAAGCTCATCGTCCAGTTCGAGGACACGCTGGCGGGCAAGCAAATGCGATTACCGGTGGACATGGTGGTGCTCAGTTGTGCGTTGGAGCCGCAGCCCGACGCCGAGTTCATCAACCGCCTCTTCAATATCAGCTGCAGCGGCGACGGCTTCTTCCTAGAGAAGCACCCCAAGCTGGAGCCGGTCTCGACCATGACCGACGGTATCTTCCTGGCGGGGTGCTGCCAGGGTCCCAAAGACATTCCCGATACCGTGGCCCAGGCGTCAGCGGCGGCGGCGGAAGCCTTGTCAATACTCAGCCGGGGTAGGGTAGAGGTTGAAGCCGCCACCTCGGTGATTGACGAGAGAATCTGCTCGGGCTGTCAGGCCTGTAAAGAGATTTGCCCCTACAGCGCTATTGAGTACGATGCCGAG
>JASFEJ010000042.1:0-10145 GCA_050124895.1 Dehalococcoidia bacterium | reverse complement strand
TTTTCTTTAGCGACAAACCACCACCAAACACAAAATAATACAGAGAAAATAGCAAGACCTATATCTGCAAATGGCTGATACATTTCTTATTTCTCCAACATATCCTACATCATTAGTCAGGATCAATCCAATCAGCTGCCGATCGAAAGCGGCTTGGTCCCTGATGGGCTACCAAATATGCAAGCAGGACTACCCCCGCAGCTTCAGGACCGAAGATGTTTGCTGCCCCCGCTGCCAAAGAACTTTAAAGGGAAGCGTAGGCTTCCCTTTTTGTTTAGTCTCAACCACCTAAAGCCCGGCGGCGGCCAGAATATCGGGCACCACTTCCTCTTTGCCGATGGCCATAATGTGCACGCCGTCGCAAATAGAGTCCTTTTTCAGGGCGGCAATCATGCGCCCGGCGATTTCAATGCCCTTGTTAAGCATCTCCTCTTTAGGCACTGCCGCCAGTTCGTCAATCATGTCTTGAGGCACAAAGATGCCGGGTACGTTGGCCGTCATGAACTTGGCCATTCGGGCTGAAGAGAGCAGGATTATACCGGCCAGTATCTTGACGGGAAACTGACGGGCGTGCTTCATGAATTTAGCGAAGTTGTCCAGGTCGTAGATTCCCTGGGTCTGGAAAAACTCAGCGCCCGCCTCCACCTTCTTCTCGAATTTGATAAGCTGGGGTTCCAGCGGGTTGGCCTCCGGGGTGACGGTGGCACCGGCGCAGAACTCCACCGCCCCATCGAGGTCATTGCCCCCCAGGTCCTGTCCCGATTCCATGAGCCGAATCGTTTTTAGCAATTGCAGTGAATCGAGGTCGAAGACCCCCTTAGCCTCTTTGTGGTCGCCGACGGGAACGGCGTCACCGGTGAGACAGAGCAAGTTGCCTATACCCCGCGAGTAGGCGAACAAGAGCTCGGCCTGGAGGGCCAGGCGGTTGCGGTCGCGGCAGGTCATCTGCAGGATAGGCTCACCGCCCCTCTCCTTAATGGCCAGGCAGCCGCCGATAGAGGGAAAGCGCATCACCGAGCTCTGGTGGTCGGTGACGTTAATCGCATCCACCTTATCCTTGAGAAGGTCAATATGGTGCAGTACTTTTTCCAGGTTGGTCCCCTTGGGCGGCGCCACCTCGCTGGTAATGACAAACTTGCCCGAGTTGAGCGTATCTTTAAAGCTTGACACCATTTCCCCGACCTCCTTCTATGAGATTCTGGCCGTTCTCGGCCTCGGCGACGCCTGAAAGTTGTGGGGCGGCTGGTACTTGCGCATCAAATCGAGTCGATTCTGGGCCTTGAGCCGCTCGTAGATAAGCGTCCAGGCGCAGTCCTTCTCCTTATCCACCTCGCACTTGCCGTTATTGGTGCCGCCGCAGGGGCCGTTGACCAGCCCTTTGTGACAGGCGGTAATGGGGCAGATGCCGGCCGTTTCGCCGATAACGCACTGCCCGCACTGGGCGCAGACCTCGCGAAAATAGCCCGGGCTGTCCTCCACGCCGATAAAGAGGGTATCCAGCGCCGGGATAACCGGGCGGTCGATATAGGTGCTTACCTTATGCACGCCGAGGGCGCAGGTCATTATCAGGATAGCGGTCGAATTCTGGATAGCCCGTTTGTTTTCCTCTATGGCCAGCTCCGTCATCTCGTCGCAGGCGATGGGGATAACCGTCGTGCCGCTGACCAGCTTGTCTATCTCCTGGAGCTGACCCTTCATGGCCACCACCTGGTCAATACCGCCCGTCTTGGTCATGGTGGTGCAGGTGCCGCAGCCGATGATAAAGACCCTGTCCAGGCCGTTAAGCTGCTCCTTTATCTCTTCGAAGGGCTTTTGCCTCGTTATCGATTTCATCTTAAACCTCCCACTCTAGCTTTCCAGGTCACAGCGCAGACAGCGTTTGGCTTCCTGCCTTGCCTTCTCCTCGGAGAAGCAGAGCTCTATCTCCTCAAAGCTCTTTTTCCTCTTGGTGACGGGCAGGGTGGGCACGGCCACCCTGGGCTGGGCTTCCCAGGCTTCATCGATGTCCGGTGCCGCCGCCTCCTCGGGGCTGACGGCGGCTTTAAGGTCGTACATCTCGACCCGGGAGGTGTCGGCCCTCAGGTATTTATCTATGGAGATAGCCGCCCGTCTGCCGGCAGCGATGGCGTCGATGACCATGCCCGGCCCGGTAACAAAGTCGCCACCGGCAAAGATGCCGCTGATGTTGGTGGCCAGGGTATTACTGTCAACGACCAGCGTCTCCCAGCGGGTGCGCTCCAAAGCGCTGTCCGGGGGCAGGAAGGAGAGGTCGGGCGCCTGGCCCACAGCGGCGATAACGGTATCGGCCTCAATGAAGAACTCCGAGCCGGTGATGGGCACGGGCCGCCTCCGGCCGCTCTGGTCGGGCTCGCCGAGCTTCATCCTGATGCACTGCAGGCCGGTCAGCCGCCAGTTCTCGACGGCGATACGGGTGGGGCTGATAAGGAAGCTGACCGCCACGCCTTCGTCGATAGCCTGGTCGTATTCCACCTCGGTCACCGGCATTTCCTCCTGGGAACGGCGGTAGTAGATGGTTACCTCTTCGGCGCCGAAGCGGAGAGCGGTGCGGGCCGCATCCAGGGCTACGTTACCGCCGCCGATGACGGCGGTGCGGCGGCCGACCTTGACCTCCCGGCCCAGCTTTACGTCCCTCAAGAACCTCAGCCCGTAATAGAAGCCCTCGACGTCCTCCAGCTCACCGGGCACGCCGATGCGTTGGCTCCTCTGGGCGCCGGCGGCGATAAAGACGGCCGAGTAGCCGTCCTTTTTCAGGTCCTCCACGGTGAAGTTAACGTTAATCGGGGTGTTGTAGCGTATATCCACCCCCTTTTGGGCGATATAGTCAATCTCCCTGTCGATAATGGCCCGGGGCAGGCGGAACTCGGGTATGGCCACCGATAGCATACCGCCCCCCACCGGCAGGGCCTCGAAGACGGTGGCCGGGTAGCCCATCATGGCCAGGAAGTAGGCGCAGGCAAGGCCGGTAGGCCCCGCCCCGACCACGGCCACCCGCTGGCTCTGGGTCCGGGGAAAGGGCTCGGGGGCTTCGGTCACGTTATCGAAATACCAGTCGGAGGCGAAGCGCTTCAGAGCCCGGATAGCCACCGGGTCGTCGAGCTCCCCGCGGCGGCAGCGGAACTCGCAGGGGTGGCTACAGATGCGACCGCAGATGGCCGGGAAGGGGTTGCGCTCGCGGATGGTCTCCACCGCCTCTTTATATTCGCCGGCGGCGATATGAGCCACGTAGTTGGGGATGTTGATACCCACCGGGCAGGTATGCTGGCAGGGCGATATCATCAGGGCGTCGCAGGCCGCCGCCGGACACTTCTTCTCCTTTATATGGGCGTCATACTCCTCGCGGAAATACTCGAGGGTGGAGAGCACCGGGTTGGGCGAGGTCTGGCCGAGCCCACACAGCGAGCACTCCTTGACGGTCAGGGCGATAGCCTTCAGGGTGTCGATGTCGGCCTCGCTGCCCCTGCCTTCGGTGATTCGGGTCAGGATTTCCAGCATCTGCCTCGTTCCCAGCCGGCAGGAGGTGCACTTGCCGCAGGACTCGGCCTGGGTGAAGCTGAGGAAGTATCGGGCGACGTCCACCATGCAGGTCGTCTCGTCCATGACCACCATGCCGCCGGAGCCCATTATCGAGCCCATCTCGGCCAGCGACTCGTAGTCCACGGGCAGGTCAATGAAGCGGGCGGGGATACAGCCGCCGGAAGGCCCCCCCGTCTGCACCGCCTTGAGCCGCTTATCCCGGGGGATGCCGCCGCCAATATCGTAGATGATGCGGGATAAGGGGGTGCCCATGGGCACCTCGACCAGCCCGCTGTTAGCGATTTTGCCGGTGAGGGCGAAGACGGCCGTGCCCTTGCTCTTCTCGGTACCGATGCCGGCAAACCAGCCCGCCCCCCTTTCGATGATAACCGGTATGGTGGCCAGCGTTTTTACGTTATTGATGTTGGAGGGCTTACCGTCCAGCCCCGACTGGGCGGGAAAAGGAGGTCGGGGGCGGGGCATGCCCCGCCGGCTCTCGATAGAAGCGATAAGGGCGGTCTCCTCGCCGCAGACAAAGGCACCAGCGCCCTCTTTGATGTGCACGTTGAAATTGAAGCCGGAGCCCTGTATATCGCTGCCCAAGAAGCCTCTCTCCTGAGCCTGGTCGAGGGCGGTGCGGAGGCGGTTCACCGCCAGGGGATACTCGGCACGGACGTAGATATAGCCCTCGTTAGAGCCGATGGCATAGGCGCCGATGGCCAGTCCCTCAATGACGGCGTGGGGGTCTGCCTCCAAGATAGAGCGGTCCATAAAGGCACCGGGGTCACCTTCGTCGGCATTACAGATAACGTATTTGGGCGAGCCGGAGGCGTTACGGCAAAACTCCCACTTCACACCCGTGGGAAAGCCAGCCCCACCCCGCCCGCGCAGCCCCGATTTCTTTACCTCGGCGATGACCTCTTCCGGCGTCATCTTAAAGAGCACCTTGCGCAGCGACTGGTAGCCGCCGCGTTCGAGGTAGTCGTCAATCCTCTCCGGGTTGATGTGGCCGCAGTTGCGCAGGACGACCCGCCGCTGCTCTTTATAGAAGGGGATATCCGCGTAGCGCGGTACCGCTTGGCCGCTGACCGGGTCGCGGTAGAAAAGGCGCTCCACGGGCTTGCCGTTGCGGAGGTGCGAAGTCACAATCTCGGCAGCGTCCTCGGGCTCGACATGGGTATAGAAGATACCGTCGGGCTCAACGACGACGTTGGGTCCCTGCTGGCAGAAGCCGTGGCAGCCGGTAAAATCTATCTCGGCGCCCTTGACACCCTGCCTGGACAGCTCTTTTTTGAGCGCCTTAAAAACGGTGTCGCCGCCGCCCGAGACACAGCCCGTGCCCCGGCAGACAAAAACGGTGCGTTTCTTATGTCCGTTTCGCTTCATTTCTGCCGCCTGCCCTCGAAAAGTCGGGCTACTTTTTTGGGGTTCAGATTGCCGTGCGTTTCCTGGTTGATGACGATGTTGGGCGCCAAGGCGCAGACACCGATGCAGGCCACCGTCTCCAGGGTGTATTCCAGGTCGGGCGTGGTCTCGCCCTCTTCCAGCTCCAGCTCCTGCTTGACCAGTTTCAGTATCGTCTTACCGCCCCGCACGTGACAGGCCGTGCCCCGGCATACCCTGACCACGTTCTTACCACGCGGCTCGGTGTAGAACTGGCTGTAAAAGGTAATCACCCCCTGCACCTGGCTGGGGAAAAGGTTCAGGGCGCCGGCGATGCGCGGTATCGCCTCAGGGGGGATATAGCCCACCGCCTGCTGGACATCGTGCAGCAGGGGGATAAGCCCCCACCTCTGCTCCTGGTAGTTGGCGATAATAGCCTCTATTTTCTTAAGGTCGGCCTTGGTGACTTTTTTGGTTTTAGCCATTACGGCTCAATCCTTTCCAGCCTCACCGCGCAGCTCTTGAGAAAAGGGGCTTTGGAGCGGGGGTCCAGCTTAGTGTCGAAGAGCTCGTTTACCGGGCTCTCCGCAAACGAGATAGGCAGGAAAAGCAGGCCCGGGGGCAAAGAGTCGCTGAACCTTACCCTAGTCTTCAGTTCGCCGGCCGGTGAGATTACTCTTATCGAATCGCCATCGCTCACTCCGACGCTTTTGGCATCTTGAGGGCTGATTTCCAGCCCGGGATGGGGCGAAAACGCTTTGAGCCTTGAGGCTCTGGAGCTACGGGTGCCGCTACCGAAGTGGTGCAGTATCGAGCCGGAGAGCAGGGTCAGCGGGTAGCCGTCAGCCGAGACATCGCTGGGCGGGCTGTATTCCGTCGGGGAAAGGCGCCCGAAGCCGCTGGGGAAGGGGCCCTTGTAGAGGCGCCGGGTGCCTATGCTGTCGCTCTCCAGCTCGGCCCAGTCCATGTCCTCCTTTTCCAGGTCGGCGGAGGCGGGGGGCTGGTAAAAGGGGACGAGCTCTTCTATCTCGTTCCTGACCTCCTGAGGGGAGGCGTAGGGCATGGGCTGCCCCATCTTCTCGGCAAGGCGAAGGACTATCTGCCAATCAGGTAAGCATTCAGCCATCGGTTCGATAGCCCTTCGGGCGGGCTGAGTCCGGCCCTCAAAGTTGGTGAAGCTGCCCTCCTTTTCGGCGAAACTGGCCGAGGGCAGGACGACGTCGGCCAGCCCAGCCGTCTCGCTGAGGAAGATATCGGCCACCGCCAGAAATTCGAGGGACTCCAGCGCCTTTTTAACCAGAGAAGGGCGGGGGAAGCTGGCGGCGGGGTTTTCGCCGACAATCAGCATCCCCTTCAGCTTGCCCGCCTGAGCCTGTTCTATCATCTCCAGCGCCGACAGTCCGGCATTTTGGGGCAGTCGGCTCCCCCAGCGACTCTCAAAATCGCTCCGGGCCTGCTCGTCATCCAGGCTCTTATAGCCGGGCAGGAAATCGGGCAGGCTGCCCATATCGCAGGCACCCTGGGCGTTGTTTTCCCGCTGCAGGGCAAAGATGCCCCCACCGCGACGCTCGATGTTCCCCGTCAGCATGGCCAGGTTAGCCAGCGCCATCACGCTGTCCACCCCGTTGACATGCTGGGTAATGCCGTTGCCGTAAACGATAGAGACCCACTCGGCCTGAGCCAGGGCGCGGGCCGCCCGTCGCGTATCCTCTTTGGGGATGCCGGTTATTTCTTCCACCCGTTCCGGGGTATAAGCCTTCAGGCTCTGGGCAAGCTCGTCGAAGTTGTCCGTCTTGCGGGCGACGAACTCCTCGTCGAAGAGTTTCTCCTCGATAATCACCCGGGCCAGGCCGTTGAGCAGGGTGACATCGGTGCTCACTTTGGGCTTAAGCCAGATACGGGCGAAGGGGTTGAGCTGGGTAGGACGGACGTCAATGAGTAATAACTTGGCGCCTTTGTATTTGACGGCGCGTTTTATGGCGTAGCCCACCGCCGGCGCCGAGACAACGGGGTTAGCCCCGATAACCATGATCAGTTCTGATTTCTCCAGCTCTTCCAGTGAATTGGTCGTCCCCGGAAAACCGATAGACCGCCCCAGCCCCACCCGGCCGGCCGAGCCGTAGAGACGGCTGCCGTTATCAATGTTGTTGGTGCCCAATGTCGCCCGGGCCAGCCTCTGCAGCAGGTAGTTCTCCTCGTTGGTACACTTGGAGGACCCGAGCACGGCCAGGCTGTCGGCGCCGTACTTCTCTTTTAGTCGGGTGAATTCGGCGGCTACCCGTTCCAGGGCCTCTTCCCAGGAGGCTTTCTGAAAATCACCGTCCGCCTTAATCAAAGAATTGGCCAGCCTTTCCGGGCTCTGGACGAAATCGTAGCCGTAAGACCCGCGGGCGCAGAGCGTGCCGTGGTTGACCGGGCTCTCCCCCGGCCTGACCCTGACTATCTGATTATCCTTGACCTCCAGGTGGAGGATACAGCCGCAGCCGCAGAAGGGACAGACGCTATCGACGGTGGTCGTGGTCGTGCCGTGGTAGGCCCGCTCCTTTTCCATGAGGGCGCCGGTGGGACAGTGGGCCACGCAGGTCCCGCAGAAGGTGCACTCGGAGCTTTCCAGCGGCCTGTCGTTTAACGTGGCCGGTCTGGCGGCAAAGCCGCGGCCGATGTAGTCGATGGCACCCTGGACAACCAGTTCCTGGTCGGCGCGGATACACTTACCGCAGAGGATGCACCTGGAAAGGTCTCTCTCGATGAAGGGGTTCACTTCTTGAATGGCCGCCAGCTGCGGTATTCTCTGTAGTTCCACCAGCCCGATGCCCATCTCAGCGCCCAGCTGGCGTAGCTGGCACTGGTTACCCTTATCGCAGACCAGGCACGAGTCGGGGTGGCTGGCGAGCATAAGCTGGATGAGTATCTGGCGCCGCTCCATTACCCGCGGCGAGCTGGTATTTATCACCATACCCGCCCTTATCGGCGAAACGCAGGAAGCCAGCAGAGCCCCCGAACTCTCGTCCTCTACAATGCAGAGCCGGCAGGCGCCTGTAGGGGCCAGATAACGGTCATGGCACAGGGTGGGGATATTCACCCCCGATTCCCGGGCGAGGTCCAGAATGGTCATCCCGGAAGAGCCGCTTACCTCGACACCGTCGAGCGTTATGGTGATTGTTTCCAAGCATCTCCTTCTAAGCGCCTAATATCTAGTTAACGGTGCAGATGAACTTCTTGCCTTCGTACACCGAGCGTATGCCGTTAAGCAGCTGAGAGCTGACCACCGTCTTGGGGATAAAGCCGAAGGCCCCTATCTGCTGGCTGGCCATAACGTTTTCCTCGTCATCGTACTGGGTCAGCATCAAGACCTTAGCCTGATGGAAGCGGCCGCATATCTCCTTGGTGGCCTCCAGGCCGTTCATCCCGGGCATGACGATGTCCATGAGCACCACGTCGGGCAAAAGCTTGCCCGTTTTATCAACGGCATCCTGGCCGTCTATGGCCTCGCCCACTACCTGCATGTCACGCTGCAGGGCCAGTACCGCCCGAATGCCGTCCCTGACCACGGCGTGGTCGTCCACCACCAAAACACGAATCTTTTTGGTTATCCTGTCCAGCAGCTTCTCGATGCGGGGCACCAGCATCTTCAGCTCGATAGGCCGGGCCAGGAAGTCCTCGGCGTCGCACTGCATGCCCTCCTCCCGCCGCCACCCCTTGATGTGCATCTTCTGCGGCGAGGCATTGACGATTATGATAGGCAGGTTGCTGAAGCCGAGCGACTGTTTCAGCCACTGGTGGAAGAGGAAGGCGTCGCCGCGGGGCATAATAGCGCCGAGCACAATAAGCTCGGGCTCGTGGGAGCGGACCAAATCCTCGGCTTGGCGCCGCTCCGAGGCGACCGCCACCGAGAAAGACTCATTTTCCAGCGCCTCCTTTAGAGACTGGCTGAAACCGGGGTCATCATCCACAATCAGTATTCTGTGACTGTACTCCATAACGGCCTCCTTCCCTCACCCGTCCGGCTGGATATACGTTCACGGTCAGAGGTTGGTTGATAATCTAAACGATAGACGAGATGCTGCGGAAAGAGAAGAGGCCTTTTTCCCGATAGTCGGCTTGAAAACCCTTGAATTTCGCGGAATTTACCCCTGTTTATTTAAATCAGGGGGCGTTAAGGGAGGGACTTGGCTAGTGGAGAGGTTTTAGCAGAAGGGCGCAGTGGTGTCAGACGGTTATGATACCCTTGCGCAGGGCGTATTTGACCAGCTCGGTGCGGTTGTGGATATCGAGCTTGGCCATAAGGTTCGTTTTGTGGCCCTCAACGGTTTTGCGGCTGATAACCAGAATGTCGGCTATCTCCTTGTTGGAATGCCCCTCGGCCATAAGCTTCAGAACATCCCGCTCCCGGTCAGTCAGTTGCTCGTAGGGGTCCTGGTCAGCTTTGCCGCCGGCCTTGTAGCGGTAACCTTCGACCAGCAGCTTGGCCACCGGCGGCGAAAGGTAGGAATCGCCGCGGTAGACAGAGCGGATACCGGAAATAAGCTCGGAAGAGGCGGCCGCCTTGCTGATAAAGCCAGTGGCGCCGGCCTCGATAACGGGGAGAACGTATTCCTTGTCGTCATACTGGGTCAGGACGAGTACCCTGGTCTTGGGAAACTCGCGGCAGATGCGGCGGGTGGCCTCCAGCCCGCCCATGATGGGCATGGCGATATCCATGAGCACGACATCGGGGCGCAGCTCCCGGGTCATCTCGATGGCCTCGCTGCCGTTAGCCGCCTCGGCGACGACGGATATGTCGCCGACGACGGCCAGCAGGGCGCATATCCCCTCCCTGACGATGGGGTGGTCATCCACCACCAGCACCCTTATCTTATTCGTGTTCATTTTCCTCACCCTGACCTATGGGTACGCTGGCCCTCACCGTGGTCCCCTGGCCGATTTTTGAGTCCACCGAGGCGGTACCACCCAAAAGCATAATCCTCTCCCTCATGCTGAATAAGCCCCGCCCCCGCCCGCTCTCCTCAACATCGGTGATATCGGCAACGTCAAAGCCCTGGCCGTCATCGGTGATACGTAGCACCAGTTCGCTATCGCCGTATTCCACGGTGATGGCGGAGTTCTTGGCCTTGGAATGCTCGATGATGTTGCCTATGGAGCCCTGGGCGACGCGGAAGAGCCCGGTTTCGACCTCCGAGTCCAAACGCCTCTCCCGGCCGGTAGTCTTCACCGTTACGTTGATGTTC
>JASFEJ010000041.1:0-10218 GCA_050124895.1 Dehalococcoidia bacterium | reverse complement strand
AGGTTACATCGTGAGCAACGGCGCCTTCTTCGACCAGGCGAAGGCGGAGAACGTCCAAGCTGTAGTTGACGCCGCCATTGAATACGGCAGCAAGGTATATAAATAGACGCTGAAGTGGTCAATATTGACACCCCGGGGCAAGTCCTTTGTCTCGGGGTCTGCTTTTTAGGAGAAAATTATGCCCGTAATCCGCGATATTCCCCTGACATTGGACTATAATGACGAGTTGCTGCGCCGCCAGGGGCTGGGGGGCGGGGCCAGGGTCAGGCCGGAAATAAAAAAGGTCATCGACGAGGTGCTGGCCGAGGTCGATAAGGGAAGCCTCCTGGAGCCCGCCGTCGCCTACGAAATCTACCCCATAACCGCCATGCACCCCGACCGCATATCCCTGGAGGGGGGTGGGGCCATAGAGGGACCCGCTTTACCCGCCATCCTCCCCGAAGCTAAGGAGCTTATCGTCCTCATCGCCACCATCGGCTCCGTCCTGGAAGAGCGGGTGACCGAATACGCTAAAGTCAGCCAGGCATTGCGCAGCATGGTCTTGGACGGTATCGGCACCGCCGCCGTGGACAGGCTCATCCCCGAGGCCATGAAGATTCTGGCCGCCGAGGTGGCCAAGCGTGGCTACGAGATAAGCAGCCCGGTCAACCCGGGTATGCCCGGTTTTCCCATGACCGAGCAGTGGAATCTGCTGAAATTAGCCCCGGCTCAGGAAATAGGCGTCAGTATCTCCTCCTCGGGGGTGCTCATTCCCCGCAAATCAACCTCAATGGTCATCGGCATCGGCCCCAAGATGACCCGCTGGACACAGGCCGAGGTCTGTGCGCGCTGCAGCCTGAATAAGAGCTGTCCCTATAAGATTAGCTAGTATCCGGGGAAAGTTCGGCTACTTTATTTCCAAGCGGCTTGATGTCGTCGATTCGATGATGGTGCAGAAGAGCTCGACCAGGTCGGGGTCGAACTGGGTCCCGGCGCAGCGCCTCAGCTCTTCGAGAGCGCTCTGGGACGATAACTGCTCGCGGTAGGGGCGGGGGGAGGTCATGGCGTCGTAGGCGTCGGCTATGGCCAGTATCCTGCCTTCCAGGGGGATTGAGTCACCTTTGAGGCCGGAGGGGTAGCCCTTGCCATCGTAGTGCTCGTGGTGGTGAAGTATAGCGGGGAGGCAGTTGACCAGGTCGATAATATGCCTGAGTATCTCTACGCCGAGCTTGGGGTGGATTTTCACCGGCTCCCATTCCTCATCGGTCAGAGGGCCTTCCTTGCTCAGGATGGAATCGGGGATGCCGACCTTACCGATGTCATGTAGCAGGCTGGCGGCGCGGATGGTGGCGATTCTGTCCTGGGGCAAATCGAGCGCCTCGGCTATGGCTACCGAATAATCACTGACCTTCCGCGAGTGGCCGTAGGTGTAGTGGTCTTTGGCGTCAACGGTAGCCGCCAGGGCGTAGATGATACTTAAGGCCCTCGGCCTGGTCTCGAGCTCGGCGGTGATTTTGGGCGCCTCCGGCTTGTCCAGCTCTGAGGATAGACAGGTCCGATTTCGCCCCGCCTGTTTCGCCCGGTAGAGAGCGGCGTCGGCGCGGGCGATTATTTCCTCTTTCATCACGCCGTCGGTGGGCCAGCTGGCGATGCCGATGCTGACCGTTATGGGCATGGTGTGGGAGCTTGTTTTCGACTCTATCGTCTTGCGTATACGCTCGGCTACCTTAGCCGCGGCGTCTATCTTGGTTTCGGGCAGGATGATGGCGAATTCCTCACCGCCGTAGCGGAAGGAGAGGTCTATGTTTCGGATTGAGCCCTCGATATAGCGCCCGATTCGGCGCAGCACCTCGTCCCCGGCCAGGTGTCCGTAGATATCGTTGTAGGCCTTGAAGAGGTCTATATCCAGCATTATCAGGGAGAACATGCTGCCGAAGCGGGAACCGCGGGCGATTTCCTGCTCCAGGCGTTCGTGGAAGTGGCGGTGGTTATAGAGGTCAGTCAGCCCGTCGGTGTTGGCCCTTATCGTTGCTTGGGCGTAGAGGCGGGCGTTTTCAATCAGTATGCTGGCTTGGTTGGCCATGCCCACGACCAGCTCTATGTCCTCGTGGGAGTAGAGCTTGTTCTGCTGTTTTGTGCCCAGGGCCAGGATGCCGATAAGCCTGCCCCCCGTCTTAATCGGGCACAGAATCCCCATGTCGGCCAGGTTCTCTTTCTCTGTCTGCCACAGCCCTTTGAGTTTGGGGATGCTGTCAATCTTTCCCAGGTCGAGGGGTTCCGTTTCCTTCTCCAGCCAGGCGATTATCGGGTTATCAACGTTAAGCCTGAGACTTTCGTTTGATTTATCTTCCACCTCGGGATAGCTGAACTGGGTGGTGAAGTCGCCGCTATTAACATCTTCGAAGAGCAGTTTTGCCTGAGCGATATTGAGGGCCTTGGTCACGGCGGGCAGCATTTCGCTGGCCAGCTCTTCCAGGTTAATGATGTTCCCCATCTTCTGGCTGAAGGTAAGCAACGCCCGTCGGTATTGATAGGTGTCCCGATAGAAGACGCGGTCTATCAACTCCTGAACGCCACGTCTTAGTGGCCTGGCCAGAAGCACTATCAGGAGCATCAGGGCCGAAGCGAGCATTATCGGCAGGAATGTCGGCTGGTTTATCAGGAAATTCTGTCCCACGAATACGGCGACGGTGCAGACGCCGACCAGGCAGCCTACTACTACCAAATAGGTTAAGCTCCTCCGCGCCACCAGCCTGATGTTGAGCAGCTGATATCTCTGAATGGCGTAGGCGATTATCAGGGCGTTAGCCAGGTTGCCCAGATGGTCGGTGGGTAAACCGGACAGACCCGGGGTAAAGGGATTAATATAGGTTACCGCCATGGCTATGCCTGAGCCGACGATGAGGTACATTGTCCGGTTGCGGTCGATGGGGTCGGTGGAGCTGCGGTATCTTTGCACCAGCATCAGTATGGCGGCCAGGAGGAAGGGGGCCATGATAATACCGATAATATAGGGCCAGAAGCCGATATCGTGGTGGAGAAAGCCGTTAATGAAAAAGGCTTCCTTGACGATATTACCGCTGAGGGCGAAGCCCAGCACCACCAGCACTAGCGCGTAGCCGGCATACAGGAATATTCCCCCCGGTCGGTTGTTATAGACCCTGACAAAATGGTAGTAACTGACGACTGCCCAGGGGATGGTGACGATAACCATCGAGTTCCAGAAGAGCAGGTGTGAGGAGGAGGGGTTATACACCAGCAGAAAAGAGGATAAGCTCCATAGGGCGGAGGCAGAGAGAAACAGGGCGAATACTTTGTCGACCCGCCTCCTGGTTTGCTGTAAGACCAGTACCACTAGCGCTGCGAAGGTTAAGAAGCTAACTAGCGGTACTATAGCCCAAAAATTCATAGTTTATCCCCACTAGCCAATACGGCTAATAAAGTTAGCCCAATACTAGTATATTCAATTATAGTCATTATGTCTTATGGCTACAGGCTTGTCAATAGGAATATTGGGGGGTACTAATGAGGGGATAGGGGTTAGGGGGAGTACTCGCGGAAGATGAGCACCGAGTTATGCCCGCCGAAGCCGAAGGAGTTGGACATGGCGGTCTTGACCTTGACCGGGCGCGCCTTGTTGGGCACGTAGTCCAGGTCGCACTCGGGGTCGGGGTGGGTGAGGTTTATCGTTGGTGGCACGACGTCGTGGTTTATGGCCAGGACGGCTATTATCGCCTCAAGGCTGCCCGCCGCCCCGATAAGGTGGCCGGTCATGGATTTGGTGGCTGAGACGGGGATATGGTAGGCGTCATAGCCGTTTACGTTGAATACGCTTTTAATGGCCTGGGTCTCGGTGCGGTCGTTGAGCAAGGTGGCCGTGCCGTGGGCGTTGATGTAGTCAATATCGTTGGGGGTGAGGTTAGCCTTTTCCAGCGCCAGTCGCAGCGCTCGGGCGGCCCCCTTGCCCTCGGGGTCGGGCTGGGTGAGGTGGAAAGCGTCGCTGGTGGCGCTGTAGCTGGCGATTTCAGCCAGGATAGGAGCCCCGCGCTCCATAGCGTGTTCGGCGTCTTCGATGACTATGATGGCGGCGCCTTCGCCCAGGACGAAGCCGTCGCGCTCGGCGTCGAAGGGGCGGCAGGCTGACTGCACCCCGTTGCTGCAGGTTGACAGGGCGCGGAGTGAGTTAAAAGCGGCCACGATGAGGGGGACGACGGGCGCTTCGGTGCCGCCGGCTATCATTACCTTAGCGTCGCCGGCCTTAATCGCCTGGTAGGCCTGGCCGATGGCGTCGCTGCCGCTGGAACAGGCCGAGGATGGCGAGTAACTCAAGCCCTTGGTACCCAATACCAGCGAGACCTGCACCGAGGGGGCGTCCCCGGTCATGGTCGGGGCCAGGATGGGGCTTATCCGTTTGGGCCCGGCGTCGTTCAGTATTTTGAGCTGTTCCGAGATAGATAGCAGCCCGCCGACGCTGCTACCGATGATAACACCTGTATCCTCATTGTTGCCGTTGCTTATCTTTAGGTTGGCGGCTTCTACCGCCTGAATACTGGCGGCGGCGGCGAACTGGGTGAAGCGGTCCATACGGTGGGCTTCCTTGCGGCCGAAATAGACCAGTGGGTCGAACCCCTTGGCCTCGGCGGCGAACTTGGTCTCGAGGGGCGCCGGGTCGAAGATGGAGATATAGTCAACCCCCGATTTGCCGGCGATGAGTGCTTGCCACATGTCGGGGATGTTGAGCCCGACCGGGCTGATGGCGCCCATACCGGTGACGACCACCCGCTTGCCGTTATAGCCGTTATGATTATTTGCGCTCGTCATTTCAATCTACTTTAAAATTCTTTCTGCCCTTGCTTTCCGGCTGGCGGCCGGTATCTCGGCAACGCCGCTGACCAGGCAGTCAATGACGCTGTCGGTGGGGTTGATGTGGGGCGGCTTGAGGTGAGCCAGGTCGGCGCCAGCCGCCTGCTGCTGGGTGGTATAGCCCTGGAAGGCGTTTTCGGGGAGTATGGTGACCTCTAGCGGCCTCAGGCCCAGAAATGCTTCCAGGTCGGCGTAGGGGGCATCCAGCCTCTTCAGTTCGCGGTGTACCGCTCGAGCTATCTGCTCCTCGGTGACGTGCCCGTTATCTCCGAGCTCAAGGTAAAGGTGCAGTATCGGGACTTCCTTAAGCTCCTTGCGCACCGTCCACTCTTTGTATTTTACCCCGGCGTTTTCTATAGCCTGCCAGATAACCTTTTCCGTCAGTCGGGTGAAGCCGGCGATGTCAATCATGTCGTCCACGCGGGCGTGGAAGGCCATCTGGGGGATGTCTATGCCCAGCTTTTCGTTGCGCTGGGCGGTTATCTTAATCATATCGCCCAGCTTATAGCGTATAAGCGGCCCCCCGTAGAAGTTGGTGATGGCCAGCTCGTACTTCTCTCCCGGCTTGACCTCGTCCAGCAGCAGTGTTTTGGGTTGGTAAAAGGGGTCGTCCCGGGACTTAAGGCTTTCCTTCTCGGGGATGAACTCCAGGAAGTTGAGGTGAGGGATAAAGGTCATGCCCTGGTAGTCCCAGGTCTGGGTGGCGATGATTATGCCCTCGGTGCCGCCGTAGACATCCAGGGGATACCTACCCCACATCTCCTTGACCTTCTCCCGGAATACCGAGCCGTCGGAGCCAGTGGAGACCAGCCCCTTTAGCTTCCAGATGTCCTTGGGCATGAGGTGGCGGCGGGCCAGCTTGCTCTTGGCCAGCCCTTTCAGCAGCCGGGCTAGGGCCCTGGGGTTGCCCAGTAGCGGCTTAAGCTCTATCTTCTGGTTATTCTGGCTGAAGCGTTCACCGATAGCCACCAGTACGCTGGAAAGGGCGAAGAACAGGTCCAGCCCCTCGGACAGCGCCATCTGGAAGCCGAGCTGCACCCTTTCTTCGAAGGACATGTCCTCGGCCGCCTTGACCGGCGGCAGGAACTCAAACAGCTCGTGGGGGGAGGCGTGGATGAGAGCCCCGGTGGTATAGGGTGGGGGGGCCAGAGCGTAGAGGAAGCGGTCCTTTCGCTTGTAGGCGATTTCACCCTTTCGCCCGCAGCAGGCGAAGGTCAGGCAGGCGAAGAGCAGCGAGCGCAGTTCGGCGAACTGCCGGTTGGTCACCGGCACCCACTTGAAGGGATATTCGCCCGAGCGGCCCGAGGTGTGTTGCCAGAACAGCGGCTTCTGGGGTAGGGCACGCTCGTTTTTGGTGAGCAGGAACGGTTCGTAATCGGCGTAGGTGGTCAACGGCACCAGCTCGCGGAATTCCTCAACCGTTTCCGGCTCGGTGCCCTGCATGATGCTCCTGCCTAGTTTGCACCTCTTGAGCAGCTTCAGTTGCTCCCGGAGCAGCCGCCGCTGGATTTTCATGCAGTCTTCAAGGCTCAGGTCGATAAAGCTGCAGCACCTTTGCCATAGTTCTTCAGTTTTACCCTGGACGAGTAATTCAGCTTCTGTAGTCATTTTATCCCTCCTGGAGTTCAGCTTCCGCTCTGTTTTAACGAATTTATGAAGGCGCTCAGGCTCCTCCGGTTGGGTATTAACATCGGAGTTTGGCGCCGGTAGTTGTCGTAGCCGGTAAACATCCTGCCCAAAAAGAACCTGTCCTGAATAGCCACCAGCCCGATATCTAGCAGGAGCCATATCGGGGCGGCGATGAGCATCGATCTCGACTGGGAGACCAGGATTAAGGCAACTAAAAGCAGGGTGAGCCAGTGCACCCAGGGGTGGCGGACGAGGGCGTAGAGCCCGCTGGTTATCAGCTTATCCCCGACACCGTTGGTGACATAACTCTTGCCGAAGGGGAGTTTGATGTACAGGGAGTAAATCAGCATGGATAGGGAGATGGGCAGCAATACCCAGCCCAGCCAGCTCGACCAGGCGGGCAGTGCCAGCTTATCAGGGGAAAGGCAGAGCCTAATAATGGCAAAGACGAGCAGGCCGTTGCCGACCAGCATGGTGAGGGGTTTTAGTCCCGGAATCCTTTTTATAGAAAAGATATCGAGGAGGTGAAGGGTCAGGAAACCGACTATGCCTAGAACTATATAAATCATGCCTGTGCTTTGCCTCTGCCGATGTTCACTATTCGCCAAACAGCGAATTCATTTCTTTGACTATGGCAGATTGCGCACGTGAAAGGAAGATATAATGTTCTAGAACAATGTTCTACCGGCGTGGGGCGGTTAAAAAAAGACCCCTTCCACAGGAAGGGGTTAAAGGGCTTTTAAGCCTTAAGGGCTATTTCCATTTAATCTTGGCTTCTTTGCTTTCGCCTTCGGAGTTCAGGTTATTTTCCAGTTCCGTCAGCTTGCTGCTCAGCTCCTCGAACTCCTCTTGGGGAGAGTCTTTGCCCAGCTCAAGCCCGTAGCTGACGAAGAAGTCGAGGCAGCTTTTAAGCAGGACCTTCATGTCCTGCTCGAAGGCTTGAATCTCTTCACGGGTGGCGTAGTGTTGTTTCTTGGCTAACTCTTTCAGTTGACTGTCGATGAGGGACAGAATCTCTTCCCGGCTGGCCCCCTGTTTCTCACTGCCGCTCTCCTTGAACTGATTCTCAATGAGGAAGTTGATGAATTCAGCCTGGCTCAGGTCGCCGCGATTATCGTCAATCCTCTTTATGACCTCGGCGGGCAGTATCAGCATTCTTTTTTCGGCCATATTCTCTCCCTTAGCTTATTCCTCTTCGGTTAGCTCCAGTATCTCCAGGATACTCTCTATATTACGCAGCAGCTTGAGCCCTTTCCTGGTTACCCGGTAGGTCACTACGGGGTTACCCACCGTCACCTTGGTGATAAGCCCTTGGTGCAGCATGAAAGTGAGGTATTTTTGTAGCTGGCGATAGCTCATGTTGGCGCTGTACATTATCTCGGTCTTGCCAGCTTCGCCGAGCCGTAACATATCGGCTATGACTTCTATACTTGACCTTCGGCGTTCTAATCTCATCATAGGCCTACTCTTAGTACTATAGGGCTATATCCTATCCCAGGTCAAGGGGGATTGTCAAGAGGTTAGCCCTAATTTATTAACTAAAATAGACCCTGATACCAGCTCAAGATATCATTTCCCCAGAGCAGGGTGACTATACTAGCTATAGCCAGGAAGGGGCCGAAGGGTATAGCCTGCTTGCGCTTTTTTATCCCGGACAGGAGCAATATCACCGCCACCACCCCGCCTAAGATAACCCCGATGAGCAAGGCGACAAAGAAGAGGGGGAAGCCGAAGACCAGTCCGATGAGCGCCGCCAGCTTGACGTCGCCCCAGCCTATGCCTCCCCGGGAGACGATAACAATAAGCAAAAAGAGCACCAAGCCGATGCCGCCGCCCGCCGCCGCCCGGCCGATGAAGGGGACTATCTCTGTTTCGACAGAGAAAATGCTGAAGGCGGCGCTGATGACCAAGGCGGCGATGATAGCCGGCAGAACTATCTTGTTGAGGATAAGCCCTCTCTCCCAGTCGATGACCATAATCACGATAAAGATGCAGCTGTAGAAGAGGGCGATAGCCAGCTCGATGCTTAGCCCGAACCACCAGCCGGCCAGGCCGAAGAGGAGTGTTGTGCCCAGCTCCACCCAGAGTATGCGCCGGGGGATAGCCGCCCCGCAGTAGCGGCAGCGGCCGCGCAGCCATAGGTAGCTGAAGATGGGGATGAGGTCTTTTACCTTTAGACGGCGATTACAAGCGGGGCAGTGGGAGGGGGGAGAAACGAGTGACTGGTGGGCGGGGACGCGGTCGATACAGACATTGAGGAAGCTGGCGATAAACATGCCGAGCAGGCAAAAGAGAACGATAATAGCGGCTTCCATTACCCTCTATTTTGGCGGCTTAAGCCCGTAAAGTCAATAAGGATTTCGGGCTTAAACAGGGCTCTCTTTTCCGGCTCAGCTTTCCACATTTGACTACCCCTACTAATGAACTATAGCCACCTAAAACCCATAAAACTAACTTAAAGTTACTAAACATTACTATAGCCAACCAGCCCCAGTTTCCCGCCATTACCAATGGGCTATTGTCCAGCGGTCGGGCAAATAATATGATGATTATACCTGACACTAGTTGTGTGGGGTTAAGTTAATTCCAAATAAAAGAAGTAGGTGAAAAGATAAAATGCGGAAACTAACTAAGGGCGAGAAGGGCTTTACTCTCATTGAACTGGTGATAGTAATTGCCATTCTGGGCGTTATCTCGGCCATCGTGGTGCCTAACTTCAACAGCTTAGCCGGCAAAGGCCAGACCGAGGCCTGTCAGGTTGAGGAGCGAACGGTAACTACCGTTACCGTAGCCTATGCCTCAGATACCGGGGAATGCCCTACGGAGATTGAAGAACTGGCCGATTACTTTGAGGACCCGACCGCCATACAGGGCAGCTACGACTTTAGCGGCATTTTCCCGAACTGTGTAGTAGAACAGACCGGGTGTCCGGCTTCAGAAGAGCCGGAGCCCGAACCAGAGCCAGGACCGGGACCGAAGCCAAAGCCGAAGCCAAACCCGTGGCCTTGGGGACCCTTTAACCCGTGGGGGTCATTGTGAACCCAATAGCTCCATTAGCCCTTTTGGGCTTAAACAAGCTCCCTTTTCCTAACCAGCTTTCGCGCCCGATGCCCCCTACTAATGGACTAGAGCGGCCTACTACCCACCTAAAACTAGCCCCATATTACTATACCTTACTATTGCTAATCATTACCATTGGACTATTGACCGCCAGAGGCATAGGCAATATGATTATTATACTTAACAATAGTTAGGTAAAGTTGAGTCTAGATAACAAAAAGGAGGTGAAATGATGAGGAAACTGTTCAAGGGCTTTCGCAAGGGCGAGAAGGGCTTTACCCTCATTGAGCTGCTGGTAGTCATTGCCATACTGGGTATTATTGCGGCTATCGTGGTACCTAACTTTGGCAACTTCTTCGGCAGAGGCCAGGCCGAGGCGTGTGAGATTGAAGAGCGAATGGTCAAGACTGTTACTATAGCCTATGCCTCGGACAATGGTGCCTGCCCGACGGCTATAGCTAACCTTAGCGGCTATTTCGAGGACGAGACCGCCATACAGGGCAGCTACACCTTTGCCGGCACTTATCCGAACTGCACCGTAACGCAGGACGTTCCTTGTCCAGCAGTAGCAGAAGAATAGTTTAACCAGCCCAAGCCCATAGGAAGCACGGGGAAGGAGCTTATTGGTGAGGTTATACCTTACCAATAGGCTTCTTTCTTTTTGCCCCCCGTTTGATATCTTTTCCC
>JASFEJ010000040.1:0-10267 GCA_050124895.1 Dehalococcoidia bacterium | reverse complement strand
CCTTCCTGACGCGGATTTTACTCATCGGCATGCTGCAAAAGAGTAAAGCCGTTAACCTGATATTCGATATGCACAACGAGTACGGCTGGAAAGGCACCCACGAAGGTGGCCCGCCGGTCAAGGGATTAAAGCAGCTCTTCGGCAGCCGGGTGGCGGTATTCACCCTGGACGAGGAAAGCTCGAAGAGGCGTCAGGTCAGCACCGATTTCGTGGTCAAAATAGGCTACGATGAAATCACGCCGGAGGACATCGCCATACTGCGGACCGCGCTCAACCTTACCGAGCTGGCGGTGGAAGCCGCCTACGAGCTACGCAAGAAACTGGGCAAGGGCTGGCTTCGGCAGATAATCGAACTCAGCGACGAAGCACTGGAAGAAGCGTTAAAAGGGACAGCCATCCACGAAAGCTCTTTGCAGAGCTTAAAGCGGGGATTGGGTACCATCGGCCGGCTCGGCTTCGTCGTGCCCCAAGCCCCCGAGGACGCCGTGAAACGCATCATCGACTGCCTCGACCGCAACATGAACGTGGTACTGGAGTTCGGGCGCTACCGCGAAATCAGCGCCTACCTGCTGGTGGCCAACATGCTCTCCCGCCGCATCTATAATCGCTACCAGCAGCGCATGGAGGAAGCCATCGCCGCCGACAACGAAGCCATGAAGCCCAACCCGCTGGTCATCACCATTGAAGAAGCCCACAAGTTCCTCAATCCGGAGGTGGCTAACAAGACCATCTTCGGCACCATCGCCCGCGAGATGAGGAAGTATAACGTCAGCCTGCTCGTTATCGACCAGCGCCCCAGCGGCATTGCCGAAGAGGTCATGTCGCAGATGGGCACCAAGATAACCTGCCTGCTCGATAACGAGAAGGATATCGACAGCGTGCTCGCCGGCGTCTCCGGCAAGAGCGAGCTGAAATCGGTGCTGGCCCGGCTGGCGCCCAAGCAGCAGGCGCTCGTCTTCGGCCACGCCGTGCCCATGCCGGTGGCCTTCCAGCCGCGCGAATACGGCTCGGTGGAGTCCTACAAGGGATTTACTGACCGGGGTAAAGCGGAAACGGAAGACCTGGAAAAGCTTTGGGAATAGAAGCCCTTTTTATAGTTTCTCTAAGCCGCGGACGACGTCGTTGAGGTCTTCAAAGGGCTGGCACTTCAGCTTCTTCGTCTTGCAGATGTCGGCCAGCCCGTCGCGGGCGAAGACGTGCTGGGAAAGCGCCGCGGGGAAGTAATCGGAGGGGCCGTTGCCGATGCAGACCACCTGGTAGCCCTGATTGAGGAAGAGCTTGGTGTAGGCCTCCTTGAAGCCCTTTTTAAGCACCTTGCCTTCGGGGCCGATATAGTTAACCTTAAGCCCATCGGGGCTGAACTCGGTGCGGGCGGCGTAGACCTCGAGGTTGCCCAGACCAACGTCCTCTAAGATTGCCTTGATGTAGAAATCAAGCCCGTTGCTGACTATCAGGAAGCGAGTGCCACTCCCCTGGCAGAAGTTCACCAGGTTGCGCAGCCCCTCGCGCAGCTTAACCTCCTGACGGGCGACCCTGAGCAGCTCATCGCGGCTGGCCTTGACCATGGCGAAGGCCTTGGAGTTGAAGTCGCCTACCGTCATCTTGCTCTGACGGTAGCGCTCGAAGAGCTGGCGCCAGTCGCCCTCGGCGAAGGCGTCGAGCAGGGCAAAGCTGACATCCTCCTCGGTGAGGGTGCCGTCAAAATCGCTCTGAATAATCATGTTTCGTACTATGACCGGAAACTAAAGCGGGCTTCATTCGAGCAGGATTATACTTGAATCCAAGCCACATTTCAAGGCTCTTATGTCCCGCTGGCATTTCAATCACCGGCGGAGATTGACAGTGAAACACCTTACGGTTTAGTATGTTGCTAGTTCTTCGGTGCCAAAACCGTCCATTTTGTGCGGAAAAATATAACTATCGCCAAATGCAGCCAAGCGCTGGGGATATTGATTTAGGAGGAAACGAGATATGTCGAAAAGCCTTTCCCTCAAGGAGCTATCGCGCTACAGCGTCGGCACCTGGGCCGATATAATCTATAGGAACGCGCTCCTCTACCCCGATAACGAAGCCTTCATCTACGAAGACAAGCGGATAACCTTCGCCGACTATAACAGCCGCATCAACAAGATAACTCACGGGCTGACTAAGATGGGAGTAAAGAAAGAAGACGTGCTCGGCATCCTTTCCTGGAGTTGCCTTGAGTTCGCCGAGCTCTACGGGTTGACCATGAAGGCGGGCTTCATCGCCTCACCCTACAACCCCAGACTGGGAGCGGACGAGCTCGAATACCTGGTAAACTACTCCGAGGCGAAAACTCTCTTCGTCGGCAAAGAGCTGATTGAGATGGCCAATTCCATCAAAGACCGCCTGCCCAAGGTAAAGAACTACATTTCCCTGGAGACGTCTACACCGGGCATGACCGCCTATGATGATATACTCAAAGCCAATTCCGGCGAAGAGCCCGATATCGACCCCAAAGAGGATGACCTTTGCTGTATCATCTACACCAGCGGCACCACCGGTGTCCCCCGCGGCGCCCTCTACAAGCAACGGAACTTCATAGACGATACCCGAACACTGGCCCTGGATATGAGCCTTACGCCCGGGGACAAGCGGGTGCAGATAACGCCTTTGTTTCACATCGCCGGCAACACCCACTTCCGCTCTTCGCTGTACACGGCGGGCTGCAATATTATCGTCAAGTTCTTTAACGCTGAGGAGACCCTCAAGATTATCGAGCGGGAGAAGGCTACCCACATGGACTTTGTCCCCACCCACCTGGCGGCCATACTCAACCTGCCCGACTTAAAAAAGCACGATATCAGCTCAATAAAGCTCCTCTGGTACGGCGGCTCGCCCATGCCCCAGGAAATACTGAAGAAGGGGATGGAGGTCTTCGGGCCTATCTTCGCCCAGGCGTTGGGGCAGAGCGAGAGCGGCCCGGCTATCACCCACCTGAATAGAGATGACCACAACGTGCTCGATAAACCGCCCGAGCAACAGAAGAAGCTGGCCTCGGCGGGCCGCCCCGATATCGGGGTGCAGGTCAGGATTGTCAATGACAAGAATGAAGACCTCGGACCCGGTGAGGTGGGGGAGATAATAGTGCGCAGCAAACACGTTATGGTTGAGTACTGGCACAAGCCCGAGGAAACCAAGAAAACCCTGGTCAACGGCTGGTTACACACCGGAGACATGGGCTACTACGATAATGATGGCTATGTCTACATCGCCGACCGCAAGAAGGACATGATTATCAGCGGCGGCGAAAACGTTTATCCCAGAGAGGTTGAGGAAGTGCTCTACCGCCACCCCGCCGTGCTCGAAGCGGCCGTCATCGGCATCCCCGACGAATACTGGGTGGAGAAGGTGCACGCCGTCATCGCCCTCAAAAAAGGCCAAGAAGCCACCGCCGAGGAGATTATCGCCTTCTGCAAGAAGAAAATCGCTGGCTACAAGACGCCGAAATCGATTGAGTTTGCCGATGCCCTACCCAAGAACGCGGCGGGTAAAATCTTAAAGCGTGAGCTGAGGGAAAACTACCTGAAGCGCACCCAGAAAAAGAGCTAACACACCGACATTTCTTCAGAGTCGGTAGATGAAAGCATTTAATATAAAATTCGAGCCCCTGGGCTTAAGCGGGCGCTGCCGTGCCGACGAGTCTCTTCTCGCCTGCGCCCAGAGCACCGGCATCGGCATTATCAGCCTCTGCGGCGGCCGGGGTAGCTGCCAGTCCTGCAAGGTGCAGCTGCTGGAGGGCACCTTCTCCAAGCCCACCGACAGCGAGCTCAAGGCCTACTCCCGCCAGGAGATTAAGGAAGGCTGGCGCCTGGCCTGCCAGACCTACCCCACCAGCGACGGTAAGGTAGGCATACCCCCCACCTCCCTGACCACCACCCAGCGGGTGCAAACCGAGGGACAGGAGGTAGGCATCAAGCCCGAGCCCGTGGTCGCCCCCTACCCGGTTAAGCTTAAGACACCGACGCTCGAAGACGCGCTGGCCGACGCCGACCGCCTGCTCAAAGCCCTGAACCGCCAGCACAAGTTACACTGTGACAACGTCGATATCGGGGCTCTGAGCCAGCTATCGCCGCAACTGCGCTCCTGGGGCTGGCAGTGCCGGGTCTCAGTAAGAGAAAACGAGCTAATCGCCTTCGGCCCCTGGCCCAGCCGCCAGCTGGGTTTAGCGGTTGACCTGGGCACCTCCAAAATATCGGGCTATCTGGTCGACCTCGACAGCGGCCAGACCCTGGCGGCTATGGGGGTGAGCAACCCCCAGATAAGCTACGGCGAAGACATCATCAGCCGCATCGCCTACGCCATGCCATCGGCGACCAAAGCGACGCAGCTACAAAGGCTGGTGGTCAGGGCCTTAAACAAGCTGGCGGCTGACCTTTGTAAAGAGGTTAAGGCTAAGGCCAGCGATATCGTTGACGCCGTGCTGGTAGGCAACACCGCCATGCACCACCTGCTGGCCGGGCTGCCCGTAAAGCAGCTGGCGCTGGCGCCCTTCGTCCCCGCCGTGAGCCGGGCCATTGACATCAAAGCCAGCCGCCTGGGGCTCAAATTCGCCCCCGGCGCTTATCTGCATTTGCTGCCCAATATCGCCGCCTTCGTCGGCGCCGACCACACCGCCGTCCTGCTGGCGACGCTCGACGGCGAGCAGGAGATAACCTTAGCCATCGACATCGGCACCAACACCGAGGTCTCGCTGATTGACGGTGATAAGATAACGACCACCTCCTGCGCCTCGGGGCCCGCCTTCGAGGGCTGGCACATCAAGGACGGCATGCGCGCCGCCAGCGGCGCTATAGAACGGATGCGCATGGTGAACAACAAGGTGGAGTACCAGACCGTTGATAATGCCCCCGCCATCGGCATCTGCGGCTCGGGTATTCTGGACACCGTGGCCCAGCTCTATCTGGCCGGGGTGCTGGAGGAGGGGGGCAAGATGGACGCCAAACACCAGCGGGTGCGCCGCGGTGATAAGCTCCTGGAGTTCGTGCTCGTCGGCAGCAAGGAGAAGAAAAACGTTAAGCGGGATATCGTCATCACCCAGGCGGACGTGCGCGAAATACAGCTGGCCAAGGCGGCCATCCGCACCGGCATCCAGGCGCTGCTGGAAGCCAATAACTACGGCGAAGAGAAAATCGGCAAGGTTATAATCGCCGGCGCCTTCGGCACCTATATCGATGTCGCCAGCGCCATCGCCATCGGCATGCTGCCCGTGCTCCCCCTGGAGCGCTTCCAGCAGGTGGGCAATGCCGCCGGCACCGGCGCCCGGCTGGCCTTAATTTCGCGCACCAAGCGCGCCGCCGCCCAGAAGATAGTCTCCCGGGTAAATTACATCGAACTGGCCAGCATCCCCGACTTTAACCGGACCTTTATGCAGGCAAGTTACTTGGGCCGGTTCCGTTTGAAAGAGGCTAAGCGAGAGGAGGTAAAGTGATGGAAACGAAGATAACCAGCGCCACCCGAGAGGTAATCATCGGCGGCGATAGGCCCACGGTGCTCATCGGTGAGCGCATTAACCCTTCGGGTAAGAAGAAGCTGGGCGAAGCCCTGAAAGAGGGCAACCTGGATATCGTGCGTAAGGAAGCCAAGGCCCAGACCGAGGCCGGCGCCGATATCCTCGACGTCAACATCAACGTCTTCGGCATCGACGAGCCCGCCCTGCTGCCCAAGGCGGTCAAGGCGGTGATGGAAAGCTCGGAGCTGCCTATCTGCCTGGACAGCGCCGTCCCCGAAGCACTGGAGGCGGCCATCAAGGTCTACAATGGCAAGCCGCTGATTAACTCGGTCACCGGCGAGGAGCACTCCCTAGCCAAGATACTGCCCGTCGTCAAGAAGCACGGCACCGCCGTCATCGGGCTGGTGCAGGACGACGAAGGCATCCCCAAGACCCCCGAGAAACGGCTGGCCGTAGCTAAGAAGATAGTCGAGCGCGCCGAGAAGATGGGCATCCCCCGCGAGGATATTGTCATTGATTGTCTGAGCCTGGCGGTGGGCGCCGAGGCCAACTCGGGCCTAGTCGCCCTGGGGGCGATTAAACTCATCAAGGAGGAGCTGGGGGTAAACATGACGCTGGCGGTAAGTAACATGTCCTTCGGGCTGCCCGACCGCGAGCTGCTCAATAACGCCTTCGTGGCCGCCGTTATCGCCGCCGGCGTGACCTGCGTCATCGTCGACACCAAGAAGATACGCCCCGCCGTCCTGGCCGCCGACTTGGTTATGGCCCACGATAAATACGCCCGGCGCTACGTGGAAAACTTCCGTAAGCGTCAGCAGGAGCCGGCCCAGCAATAGGGCCTAACAGGCTGGTAACATCCGAGTCATCTATGCTATCATTAAGGGCATTTCACAACCGTTTGCCCCCGTAAGAGAAAAAGGGGCACGGTTATCAAAAAAAGAAGGAGGCAAAGATGGGCAGGCTAGACGGAAAGGTAGCTATCGTCACCGGCGGCGCCAAGGGCCTGGGCAAAGCCTTTTGCTTCGCCCTGGCTAAAGAGGGAGCCAAGGTAGTGATGGCGGCGCACCGCCTCGATACCGACGAAGCCAAACAGGCGGCTAAGGAAATAGAGGCCAAGGGCGGCATGACGGTAGAGGTCGACGTCACCGATGAGGCCAGCACTGTAGCCATGGCCGAGGCGGCCTTTAAGAAATACGGGCGGATTGACATCCTGGTCAACAACGCTGCTTTCTACTACGGCGTGGGCCGAAACGCCTTCACCGAAGTCAAGCCGGACGACTTTGACAAGGCGCTGGAGGTGGGGGCTAAGGGCGCCTGGCTCTGCGCCAAGGCCGTCTTCCCCTACATGAAAGAGCAAAAGAAGGGTAAGATTATCAATCTCTCCTCGGATACCGTCTTCGCCCCGACCAAGGGGATGATTAACTACATTACCTCCAAGGCGGCCGTTGTCGGCATCACCCGCGTCCTGGCCGGAGAGCTGGGGCAGCACAACATCTGCGTCAACGCCATCGCCCCCGGTTACACCGATACCCCGGCCAGCTGGACCATCGGCGACGTATCCAAGTTCAATACCAGCGACACCCCCCTGGGGCGGGTCGGCAAACCCGAGGACATGACCGGGGCCGTTGTCTTCTTCGCCAGTGATGACAGCGACTTCATCAGCGGCCAGACAATCATAATCGACGGCGGCCGAAGGGTACACTAAACCGGCAGGACAATAAGGACCCCCTCCCTCCTATGATAATCGGGGGTTCTTTGTCGCCGAGAGGGGGCCAATGAGCCCGCAGAAACTAATCTTCCGCTTTGAGGAGCTGGGGCGAGAGCACAAGAAGCTGGTGGGTAAGAAGTGCGCCAACCTGGGGGAAATGCTGCGCCTGGGGCTGAACGTCCCGCCCGGCTTCGCCACCTCCATCGCCATGTACCGCCGCTTCGCCAGGGAAACGGGGGCGGCGGCCGAAATCGATGCCTACGTCAAGCCGATGGGCCAGCTCAAGGGCAAGAGCATCACCGTCTTCGACGAGATGAGCCGCAAAATCAGGGGCATCATCGAGAGCCAGGGGATACCCCAAGCCCTGGCCGAGATGATAGCCTCTTATTACCAGAAGCTGAACCAAAATGGGGAAGGCGCCGTCTCGGTGCGCTCATCGGGTGCGGAGAGCCGGCCGGGCATGTTCGAGACCTACCTCAACGTGGTCGGCATCGAGGACGTGCTCGATAAGATAAAGAAGGTCTGGTCCAGCACCTACACCGCCCGCGCCATCGCCCTGCGCGCCAACAAGGATATACCCGCCACCGCCGACGAGCTGGGGGTGGCCGTCTCCCGCATGGTAAACGCCCGCTCGGCGGGCATCGCCTTTACTTTAGACCCAATCACGGGCGACACCTCCAGGGTGGTCATCGACTCCAGCTGGGGCTTGGGCGAGGGGGTGGTTATCGGCGACCAGGACGTTGACCATTTCGTGGTGGCTAAGAAGAGCCTAGAGATAATCGCCAGCACCACGGGTAAGAAGACGAAAAAGGTGGTCAAAAGGAAGCGGGGGGTGGGGCGGGATGATGTGCCCGCCAGGCAGCAGTCAGCGCCTTCTTTAGACAACAACGAGGTGCTGGCCATCGCCAAACTGGCCCTATTTCTCGAAGAAAAAATGGGCGGAGCGCAGGACGTAGAATGGGCCATCGACGCCGACGCCACTCCGCCCGACAACATTGTTCTCCTCCAGACCCGCCCGGCCAAGCTCACTGTTAAGAAAGCGGAATCGACCGCCGACCGTATAGCTGACCTGATGGTGCAGAAATTCTCTAGGCGCTAAAGCGGAGACTAAACGGTAGTATTAGCCGCCGCAGTTGTGCTATCTTTACTCTAAAGCGGGGAGGAGAGAAATGGCAGAATCCAAGTACAGCAAACACATCATCACCAAGACCAAGTCCGACCTGAAGCTCCCCGAATTTCGGCGCGAAGCCCTCAGAGTCGCTGGCGACACCCGAACCGCTATGGCCTATCTCGACGACGACGTCTTCAAGGGTGCCTTCTATTGTGAGTGCGTCTGGTTCTGGAAGGGCATGGACAAGCCCGAGGTGGAAGCCCACACCCACGACTTCGACGAGGTTATCACCTTCTTCGGCACCAACCCCAACGACCCCGAAGACCTATGCGGTGAGGTCGAGATATGGCTGGAGGACGAGAAGTTCACCCTGACCCAGAGCTGCCTCATCTTCGTGCCCAAGGGGATGAAACACTGCCCGCTGCATATCAAGCGGGTGGATAGGCCCATCTTCCACTTCACCGCCGGGCCGGCCAGCACCTACAAATAAAACGGAGGAGGAATTTGCTGCTTAAGGGAAAGGTAGCCGTTATCACCGGCTCGACCTCCGGCATCGGGCGGGCGGGGGCTATCGCCTTCGCCCGTGAAGGCGCCAGCGTCGTTATCAGCGGCCGCCATCAGGAACGGGGCGGGGAGGTGGTTGATCTGATAACCAAGCAGGGCGGTAAAGCGCAATTCGTCGCCGCCGACATGCTGGTGCCGGCCGATATCGAACGTCTGGTCAAAGAAACGGTGAAAGCCTTGGGGCGACTGGATATCTTCTGGCACAACGCCGGCATCATGGGCCCCGACGACATCGACACTCTAAGCCAGGAACGCTACGACGAGATGATGACGGTGCACCTCAAAGCCGCCGTCTTCGGCGTTAAAGCGGCGCTGCCCCAGCTACGTAAAAACGGCGGGGCTATTCTATTCACCAGCTCGGTGGCCGGCCTAAAGCAAGCTAGCTATTCGCTGACCTACCCACTGGCCAAGAGCGGGCTGGTCATGCTCACCCGCAAGCTGGCCGTGGACCTGGCTAAAGACAACATCCGGGTAAACTGCCTCTGCCCGGGGCGGGTACAAACCGGGACCAGGCCCGAAATCTCCCAAAAAAGAGCTAAAGAGCTGGGGATAACGCCTGAAGAGTGGGAAAAGCGGGACAAAAAGCGCATCCCTCTGGGGCGGTTCATCACCGAGAACGAGGTGGCTGAAGCCGCCCTCTTTTTGGTCTCGGAAAGGGCTTCGGGCATAACCGGCGTCGCCCTCCCCGTCGACGGGGGCTTTCTGGCCGTATAATCTTTTAGAAAGAGGCTTTTGAAAATGGGAATGTTAGACAACAAGGTAGCCATCGTCACCGGCGGCGCCAACGGGCTGGGCAAGGCTTACTGCCTAAAAATGGCCCAGGAAGGCGCCAGGGTGGTGGTCGCCGATATCGCCGATAAGGAAGCGCAGGCAGTGGTCGACGAAATCAAGGCGGCCGGCGGCAGCGCTATCGCCCTCAATACCGATGTCACCTCCGAAGCCACCACCCAGAAAATGGCCGAGGCGACGGTCAAAGCCTTCGGCCGCATTGACGCCCTGGTCAACAATGCCGGCTTCTACCACGGCATGACGCGCGGCTCTTTCGACCAGATTTCGCTGGCGGAGTGGGACAAGATGTTCGACGTTAGCGTCAAGGGCACCTGGCTCTGCACGCGGGCGGTAATCCCTCAGATGAAAAAACAGGGTAAGGGCAAGATTATCAATGTCGCCTCCGAAGCCTGCTTCGCCCCGACCAAGGGACTGGCGCACTATACGGCGGCCAAGAGCGCCGTTATCGGCTTCAGCCGCGTCCTGGCCGGCGAGCTGGGGCAGTATAACATCTGCGTCAACGTGGTCGCCCCCGGTGTCATTGATACCCCGGCCACCCGCAGCTACGTCAACATGGACAAGATGGACGCCAGCTCCGTGCCCATGGGGCGTTTCGGCAAACCTGAGGACACCGTCGGCGCCG
>JASFEJ010000039.1:0-11041 GCA_050124895.1 Dehalococcoidia bacterium | reverse complement strand
CGGGGGCTAAGATTTTCAACGAGCTCAAGGCACAAGATGTCAGTCTGCTGGCTTTCAATGGCTTCCCATTGAGCGCAGAGCAGAGTCAGCTCGACCTCGTGCCGGCCAGCGGAGCCGCCCTCGTTGCCGCGGCCAAAAAAGCCGGAATCAAGCTGGTAGGACCCAAGGTTGCCTTCCTGATATCGGAGTGGGAGCACATAGGTGCCGTCGCCGACATACTCAGCAAGATTGAACAAGCCGGGGTCAACGTCACCGCCATGCAAGCCATCGAAACCGGCGACTGGCGTTATGGAGCCATCATTTGGGTTAAGCCGGACGATATCGACAAAGCCTCCCAGGCATTGGGTATCGCCTAAGGCGTTTTACCCTGCTAGGAAAGCGAGCCCTCCCGTGCGGCTTCAACCAGCTTTGAGCCAAGAGCCTCCCAAAGCTGTTGGAAGGTTGGGGAATCCGGTAAAGCAGGCGCTCTTTTTCCGACGGATTTCTAGGCGAGTTCTGTTTTCTTGTATACTAATAGGGCTTATATATGGAGGCAGATGAGGGGGTAGGTCGTATTTCGGTAGATTTTCTCCCGGTTGAACAAAAAGATGAATTGTTGAACGGGGGCACATTCTGGCTTGTTGTACAGTAAATTTGGAGCCCTCTCCACATCCGTCGGCACCTCCCCGCTAAACGCTGTGGCTAGACAAAGCCAAGCTGAAATGTTATTATGTATAATTAAAGGATAAAGTCCAACTAAACCGGGAGGTGTGGCCGTGGCAAAAAACTATCAAGGAAGACGCGTTAATTACCGGTCGCGGACTTTATACTTCATTTCCATCCTTAAGCAAACATCCGAGTGAAGAACCGGGCCATATTTAACCCGGGCGCATCAGTACACCCCCAATTTTAATCCCTGAACCACTAAACCTCTTTTTACGCCTGAATTCTCACCGTTTAACTATTGCGCGCTTGGCTACTGGTGTTTCCATTTGATGGTTTTATTTGCCCAATTTTAATGAAGTAGAGGTAGAAGATTTCAATTCATGATTAGAAAGGGACTAATCAGCGGTCGTTACCGCCCCCTAACTGAAGATTCCATCATCAAGATAGACGAGACGGTGATGCGGGTGATTGAGGAGGTGGGTTTCGAGGTAAACTCGGAAGAAGCTCTTCAACTCTTTGAGCAGGCCGGAGCCTGGGTGGATAAGAAAGAGCGGCGGGTACGCTTACCTAAGGAAAAGGTCCGCAAGCTGATAGGTATGGCACCGCCCGAGGTCAGACTCTGTGGTCAGGAAGAGAAGCATGACATCTACCTCGGTGACAGACGGGTTTATACCGGAACGGGGGGCACCGCCCTCTATATCTACGAGCCGGCTACCAAGCAAAAACGTTCGGCTACCCTGGAAGACCTGAAGCGTATCACCCGGCTGGTCAACCGCCTAGATAATATCCACCTTTATATGCTGCCTACCTATCCCAGCGAGCTGCCCATAGAGCAGGTTGACGTCAACCGCTTCTTTGCCGGGCTGGACAATACCCCCAAGCATATCATGGGCGGTGTTTATACCCTGGACGGCGTAAAGCAAGTGATAAAGATGGCCGAAATGGTGGCTGGTTCCGCCGAAAAACTGCGCCAGCGCCCTCTTATCTCCATAGTAACCTGCAGCAGCATAAGCCCCTTAAAGCTAGACGCCCAGTACGGTGATTTGTTAATAGAGGTTGCCCAGAGAGGTATCCCTGTGGTCTGTCCGGCGGAGCCGTTGTGCGGGGCGACCTCGCCGGTAACGCTGGCCGGCAACCTGGTGATTCAGACGGCAGACTCGCTGATGGGGGTCATGCTGGCCCAGATTGTTAACCCGGGGACACCGGTTATCTTCGGCTCGGTGGCGACCAACACCTACCTCGTGGACTTCAAGTACCTGGCGGGCTCGGTGGAGATGGGGCTGCTTAACGCCGCTGGCGCCCAGATGGCCCAGTTTTACCACCTTCCCTTCTACGCCACCGGCGGTATGACCGACTCCAAGATGCTGGACGCCCAGAGCGGCTACGAGTCGGCGATGAGCAGCCTGCTCTGTGCCCTGTCCGGCGCCAATTTCATCCACGACGCCGCCGGCATGATGGAGTTCGCCATGACGGTCTGTTACGAGAAGTTCGTCATTGATAACGAGATACTAGGCATGGTGATGAGGGCGGTTTCCGGCATCAAGGTCAACGATAGCACCCTGGCCTTTGACCTCATCAAAGAGGTGGGGCCGGGGGGCAACTTCGTCGCCGCCAGGCATACCCGTAACTTCATGCGCCGCGAGCATTACCGCCCCACTTTGAGCGACCAGAACAGCCGTGAGGAATGGGAGGCCAAGGGGGGCAGGGCTATCTGGCAGAAGGCGACTAAAAGGGTGCGGCGGCTTATCGCTGAGCCTAAATACCGCCTGCCTAACGAAGCCAGAGAGCAAATACTTGCCGACATAGAAGGCATTATTGATTAAGATATTAGAGGAGAATTAAATTGCCCAGAGAAGGAATACTAATCCCTAAACCTTTTGAGAGAATAACCGAGGAGCAGGTGCAACAGATTCACCAGGCTTCTTTAGAGATACTGGTTGACCCCGGCCTGGTTTGCTTCAGTGAGCGGGCCGCCGAGATATTTAACAGTCACGGCGCCGAGGTTAAAAACGATTCTTCCGGTGACCATCCCTGCTGGCAGATAAAGATACCGGAAAAACTGGTTAAAGAGGCTCTTGATAGCGCCCCCAAGACGGTCAAGCTGGGTGCCAGGAACCCGGACAACGCCCTGATAATGAAGGGCGACGAGCCCAAGGTCTTTTTTATCTCCGGCTCGGAGACCAATATCTGGCTGGATGTCGATTTCCCCAGTTACGTTAAGAAATCCGATAGCAGTGTCGAGATTAAAGTTCCCGAGTTTCATCCCCGGCGTGGCACCGTGGCCGACCTCTGCCAGTCGGCGCACGTCTGCGAGCACCTGGAGACGCTGGACGGCTACATCCGTACCGTGAATATCCAGGACGAAGACATCACCGAGGATAATAAGGACGTCAACAAGTTCTTTGCCTCGCTGAACAACACCACCAAGCACTTCATGTCGGGGCTGACCAAGCTGGAACAGCTGGACAACGTGGTGAGGATGGCCGAGCTGATTGCCGGGGGTAAGCAAGAGCTCAAGGAAAACCCCATCATCTCCTTTATCACCTGTCTGGTCAAGAGCCCGCTGCAGTTTGTTGAGGATACCACCGATAGCTTTATCGAGATTTGCCGGAGGGGGCTGCCCGTGGCCGTTTCCTCATCGCCACAGGCGGGGACGACGGCTCCCATCAAAGAGGCGGGCATCATGGCCCAGATAAACGCCGAGGTTTTGGCCGGCATTACCCTGGGCCAGCTGGTGAACCCAGGGACGCCCATGCTCTACGGCAGCGTGCCGGTGCGGGCACGGATGGATACACTGGGCGATTCCTACGGCTCGGTAGAGACCAGCCAGTACAATATTGACTGCGTTCAGATGGCGCGTTTCTATAAGCTACCCAACTACTCTACCTCGGGCGTCTGCGACACCAAGATACCCGGCCAGCAGTCGTCGATTGAGAGGCTGTTCTCGGATATCTTGGTGACCTTAAGCGGGCCCCAGTTTTTGCACTGTGCCTACGGCCTGCTCGACTGTAACGCCGTTTTCTGCCTGCTCCAGGCCGTCCTGGACGACGCTCACTTCCAGATGCTCAAGTTTTTCTTTAAAAACCCGCACATCGATACCCAAGAGCTGAACGTGGTTCTGAAGCAGATAAGAGATACGGTGGCCACGTCGCAGAAGCTGTATATTAGCTACATTCGGCCCGTGCTGCGCAGCGGCGAAATCTCGCCGCCCTATCCCTTCGAGGGGGATATGGAAAGCGACGATGTGTTTTTCCTGGCCTACCAAAGGATGAACGAGCTTCTGGCCAAACCGGTGGAGCCTATCGACAAGGCTACCACGGCCAAGATATTTAAGGAGATTCCCGGGCTTTTGCCCCGGTTAAACGTTTATCAGGAAAGGAAATAGATATGTCTGAAGACGATATTCTGGTCCGGCTCAAGGAGAACGTCATCCAGGGAAGGAAGACCCAGCAGGATGAAGGCATAGACGAAAGTTTATCGGGCACACCGGGGGTGGTGGAACTGACCAAGTTGGCGCTGGAGAAAAACATCTCACCGGCGGATATAATTGGCCAGGCCCTGACCTCGGGCATGCGGGTGGTGGGGGAGAAATTCTCGACCAAGGAGTATTATATCCCCGATATGCTGGCTTCGGCGGATGCGGTGGGCGAGGCCATGGAGATTCTCAAACCGTTGCTCGAGGAGTCGAACGTTGAGACCAAGGGGAAGTTCGCCATCGCCACGGTGAAGGGGGATATCCACGACATCGGTAAGAACATTGTGGCCATTCTGGTCAAAGGGGCCGGCTATGATGTGCACGACCTGGGCGTAGATACGCCGGCGGAGAAGATAGTTGACTTCGTCAAAGAAGAGAACCCCGAATACCTGGGTCTGTCGGCGCTGCTGACCACGACCATGCCCGAGATGGGGGTGGTTATTGAAGCCCTCAAGGCTAGTGGCTTGCGGGGTGGGGTAAAGATCCTCATCGGGGGAGCGGCGGTATCCGATGACTATGCCCAGGGAATAGGCGCCGATGCCTATTGTATAGATAGCTTCCAGGCCGTCAAGGTTCTGGATGAGTATGAAGACGCCAAGGTTAATTCGGCATAACTTTTATTTAAGGTAGGTGATTGATTTATGTGTGGTATAGCCGGATGTTTTGGAGTAAAAGATACAGAGACGATAAACAGAATGCTGGATGCGCTGCCTCACCGGGGGCCCGATGACCGCGGCATCCATAGCTTCAACAGCACGGTCTTCGGTCATACCCGGCTCTCCATCGTTGACGTGATGAAGGGGCACCAGCCCATTCTGGCCAACGAGGGCCGGACGGGCATTATCTGTAACGGAGAAATCTACAACTTCCGCCAGCTCCGGGAAAAACTGGTTAATAAATACCCGTTTAAGACCGAGTCCGACACCGAGGTCATCCTGCACCTCTACCAGGAAAAGGGTCCCGCCTGCGTTAAGGAACTGGACGGGATGTTCGCCTTCGCCATTTTCGACGGTGACGACTTCATGCTGGCCCGCGACCCCATCGGTATCAAGCCGTTATATTACGGCTACGTCAACGGCAAGCTCTACTTCACCTCCGAGCTGGGGGCGATGACGCTGGCCGGCGTGGACGAGGTGCACGAGTTCCCGGCCGGTCACTATTACACCCCCCGAGAGGGGTTCGTGCAGTATTACCAGCTTCCCGAAATCGAGGACCACCTGCTTACCGAGGTTGAAGAGACGACCAAACTGATCAGGGAGACCTTTATCGACGCCGTCAAGAAAAGGCTGCTTTCCGATAAGGAAATTCACGTTGGTTCCTTCTGCAGCGGCGGTATCGACAGCAGCCTGGTGGCCGCCATTGCCGCCGAGGAAATTCCCCACCTGCACACCTTCGTCGTCGGTATGAAGGATGCTAACGGTGACGAAAGTGACGACCTGAAGGCGTCGCGCATCGCCGCCAAGCATATCGGCTCCACCCACCACGAGCTCATCTTTACCGAGGACGAGTACTACGAGGCGCTGCCCATCGTCATCAAGAAGCTGGAGAGCTACGACCCATCGCTGGTGCGCTGCGCCGTCCCCTGTTACTTTACCTGCAAGCTGGCCGCCGAATACGTAACGGTAGTGCTTACCGGGGAAGGCGCCGACGAGCTCTTCACCGGATATCACTACATGAAGCATTACCCCATGGATGTGCTCAATAAAGAAGCCCTGCGCTGCATCGGCAACCTGCACAACATCAACCTGCAGCGGGCCGACCGCATGGGCATGTATTTCAACCTGGAGCTTCGAGTGCCCTTCCTGGATGTGGCCATGGTCGACCTGGCCATGAAGATTCCACCGGAGCTCAAGATACACGAGTCGGAGAAGGTCGGCGACAAGATAGAGAAGTGGATTTTGCGCAAGGCCTTTGAGGATACGGGCTACCTGCCCGACGATATACTGTGGCGCTACAAGGTGCAGTATACGCAGGGCGCCGGCTGTGAGAGCCTCGGCGAGAGACTAGCCGAGAGTGAGGTCAGCCAAGATGAGTTCGAACGCATCAAGGCGGAAAACCCCAAGGCCACCATTAACAGCCGCGAGGCCGCCTATTACTATAAAATCTTCCGCCGCTATCACCCCCAGGACTCGGTACTCGGCTCCATCGGCATCTGGACCGGCTTCGATTTCGAGGAGGAAAGGGAGCAGGTCAGGGGCACCATGGACGGCGACCTGAAGCACGACCGCGAGGAGACATCCGCCGGGGCGAAGTAAGAAAATGAAGTGGACTATACTGGGCTCGGGGGGGTGCGCCGTTATCCCCAAGCCGCTTTGCCAGTGCCCGGTTTGCCAGGAAGCCAGGGAGAAGGGAATCCCCTACGCTCGAGGCGGCCCCTCGGCCTTTCTGCACGATATAAACCTGTTGATTGATACCCCCGCCGAGATTAGCCGCCAGCTCAACCGCTCGGCCATAGACCGCGTAGACTACCTCGCCTTTACCCATCTGGACCCCGACCATGTCGAGGGCTTTCGCGTGGTGGAGCAGATAGCGCTCGATTTCCGCACCTGGCGCGCCTATCCGGAAAAGCAGATTCGCCTGCTGCTGCCCGAACCGCTGAACGAAAATATCGGTAAGCTCAGCTCCCAGTACGGCCCGTTTATCGACTTCTACCAAGCGAGAGGTTTCGTCAAGCTGGAGCCTTTCCGTGACCAGGTCCGCATCGGCGACGTTCAGATTACGGTCGTCCCCGTAGAGCGGAGTTTCCAGCCGGTTTTCATCTACATCTTCGAGAAGTCGGGGGTTAAGGTGGTTTACGCTCCTTGCGACCTCAAGCCCTTCCCCGAGCACCGTGATCAAGTCCACAACCCCGACCTTTTGATTATCCAGCCGGGCATATTTGAGGAGGGGCTAAAGCACGGCTTTAAATACCCCGCGGAGCACATCACCCGGAAAAACCTATATACCTTTGCACAGACAATGAGCCTGGCAGAGCGCCTTAAAGCCAAGGAGGTCCTCTTTACGCACCTTGAGGAATACTGGCACCGGAGCTACGACGATTACCGCGCCCTGGAGGCGAATAACCCGGGGATACGCTTTGCCCATGACGGTATGCAGGTTACGGTGGGGAAGGGCTCAGCTCGTTGAGCTTCTACTGTTTAATACCTAACAGAAGAGGAGGGACCGGGGGCAAAGGCGTAGATGTGCGAGTCTGGGAGGGATGGAGTGGTGGGCGGTACAAGACTCGAACTTGTGACCCCCTGCGTGTAAAGCAATCGCTCCTGTGCGGCTTCGATTAGCTTTGAGCCAAGAGCATCCCAAAGCTGTTGGAAGGAAAGGGAATCCGGTAAAGCAGGTGCTCTTTGTTTCGCCATTTTTACCTCCTCACATTTGATTTCTTCATGTCTTTAGATGGTAACTCTAAAGGTTTAACAAATCAAGCCTTTGTGCCAAGGCAAAGGAAGCGAACTTCGTGCCCAACGCCGTCTCTACACCGAGTAAGAGCCCGACCATAATCCGCTGAAAAAGCGGCGGGCATTAATGCCCAGCACCCTGGTGTCGTAGCCGCCTTCCTGGATGACCAGCGTCGGCAGACGCAGCCAGCCAATCACCCCACCCACCGCTTCGAAGTCATCGGCCTCGAGGCTCCAGCTACCGGTGGGGTCTTCCCTGGCCGTGTCCAGACCTAGAGCCACAATGAGAAATTGCGGTCGGAACCTCGCTACCCATCTCAGTGCCTCGCTGAGGGCCTGGCGGTAGCTCTCGCCGTCAAGCTCTTCGGGGAGGGGAATATTGACGTTATAGCCCTTGCCCGCGCCGTTACCCTTCTCGTCGGTAAAGCCGCTGAAATAGGGATAAGCGAAACTGGGATGGCCGTGGACAGAGACGGTGAGAACGTCGGCACGCTTATAGAATATGTTCTGCGCACCGTTGCCGTGGTGATAGTCGATATCGAGGACAGCGACCTTACCGTAGCTACTCAGGTACTGAGCTGCAACAGCAGCTGAATTGAAATAGCAAAAACCGCCGAAGGCACGGCGCTCGGCGTGATGACCGGGCGGACGTACCAGGGCGTAGGCTAAACGGTAGCCCTCCAGGATTTGCTCGGCGGTGGTCAGGGCGCAGTCCACCGCCCTCTTAGCGGCCAGATAGGCGTTACCGTTTATGGGGGTAAAGGTGTCGATGCAGTAGTAGCCGGCGCGGACGGGCAGCTCTTTGGGCGGGCGGGCCACGTTGCGGATGGGGAAGACGTAGGGATAGATGGACTCCCCCGCTTCCAGATTGGCGCAGACCTTCTTAAAGTAGTCGACGAATTGGCTATCGTGCACGCTTTTGATATAGCGCTCGGAGAAGTGGCGGGGGGCGATTTTGTTAAACAGCCCCGTCTTATCCAGCTCCTTAAGGATGGAGTCTATCCTCACCGGTGATTCTACATAGCCCAGCTCTTCGACATGGTGAATGAGATGGCGGTCGTTAATGACGAGCACGATTTGCTTGTCGACGGCTATGGCACGCTGTGGCAGGATAGGCGCTTTTTTAACGTATTTTGGCTCCCTTAAGCGCACCGGGTCGTCCCGGAACGATTCCACAACCATCTCGACGTATTCGGGGGGGCAAACGCCCTTGTACTTCCGCTCCAGAATAGCCCGTACGATTTCGCGGGCGGCATCCCGGGGAAGCCCCTCCCCCTGCCCCAAGTCGTCGTAGGCCAGATAGGGCGGGTTATCACCGCCCGGTTTGAGGGGCGTCTCGTATTTAGTGTTGATAATGGGGCGGGCGCCGTATCTCTCGTAGAAGCGCAGGCGTGCCGCATTCTGTTTCCTCACTTCGGGGTTACGGCTTAAACTCGGGTCGTCGGGTAGGCACTCGAAGAAAAGGCCAATAGAGTTTAAGTCCAGAGCTTCTTCGCGAACCCTTTCGTAGAGGGCGCCGCCGATGCCGCCGCCCGTCCTTTTCTCGGCGGCGGAGATATAGTCTAAGTAGCAGAACTTGAGAATAGGCGCGTGGTAAAGCAGGGCAAAACCGATAATATGACCCTTCGTTCCCTCGGCGACGAAGAGAATGGAGCGAAAACGGTATTTTAGGGGGTTGCGCAATTGCTCGGGCAGCTTGTTAACGTCTCTCTTCGAGATGAGGGGGAACTGGGTGCGCAGAATCTCCTGCACTTGGGCGATGGCTTCCTGGTTGGCCGGGGTTATGTCGTCATAGACCCGTCGAATGCGAAACATGTTCCTCTCCGGGCTTTTAGCCAGTCACACTAATTATACCAAGCAACTCAAGCCCATGTATAACCATGCTCACGGCGATAGCCGCCAGCAGCAGACTGAATACCCGCGAAATCGCCCTCAGGCCTCCCTGTCCCAGAAAACGGGCTACCCACTCTCCGCCGAGGAAGATGACCCAAGTGATGAGCATATTCAGAGCGAAGGAGATAAGCACCATGTAGATAGGAAACTGCGTCGCCAGCAATAGCAGCGTGGTTATGGTGGCCGGACCTGCCGTCAGCGGCGTGCCGATGGGCACCACCGCCACCAACTCCTCCTTTATGACCTTCACCATGTGGCCCGTGGTCATATACTGGATGGCGAACACGAGCAGGATTATGCCGCCAGCGATGGCGAAAGCGCCCACCGAAATTCCCAGCAAATCCAGGATGAACCGACCTAAGAAAAGGAAGACCAGCCCGACCGCCGCCGCTGTGATGACGGCAAGGTGAACCAGGCGGCGGCGCTGGGGCCTAGGCATGTCCTGGCTCAGGGAAATGACGTAGGGCAGCGTGCCCAGGGCGTCAATAACGATGAACAGGGGGACGAAGGTGAAGATGAAGTTGTGCCAGAGGTCGTTCATTAATACACTCTATTTTTCTAGTAGCTAATCCATTAGCTAAGCCGCTTCTGCAGAATAATCTTATCGTCACCGGGGGCATAGAAGTCGGTGATTCGGGCAATGGTTTCGTAGGCGTGTTTTAAGTAAAAGCGCCTCGTCCTCTCGTAGCCCACCTGGGAAGAGGTCTCGATAACTATCAGCTGACCCCCAGCCTCTTTGATTTTGCCCTCGGCGTAAGCCAGCAGAGCGCCGCCCACGCCCCTACCCTTCTCCTCGGCTGACACCGCTATCCAGTAGACGTCCCAGGTGCTTTCCGTCAGCGGCGTCGGCCCGTAGCAGATATAGCCTTTAACCGCCGCATCACCGCTAACGAGCACGTTGTAGCCGGAGCCTTGAGGGTCGCGCAGGTAGCTGTCGATGACCTCTTCGGCCACCGTCACCTCGGCCGGTTTGAACTCAGGCGTGCTACGCAGCAGCGCCATCAGCGACGGCTTGTCCCCTTTTTGCATGGGGCGTATGTTGACCATCATTCTCTCTATTATCCAAAGCTAGTTCTACAATTCTCTCGATAAACCGGGCATAGCTCATGCCGGCGGCCTCCGCCTGGCGCACCGAACCCGAGCCGGGGGAGATATCGGGGTTGGGGTTGACCTCGATAACGTTAAGCCGCCCCACCCCGTCCCACCGCATATCCACTCTGGCATAGCCGCGGCAGCCGAGCAAGCCGAAAACCTTGAGGGCGGTGCGGGCGATAGCCCCCCTCTCTTTTTCGGTGATTTCGGCCGGGCAGACCACTTTCGTGCCCTGAAAGTAATCGCTATCGGGCTGCCACTTGGCGGCGAAGGTGAGCAGGCGGGGCACTCCTTTGGGCAGCGAATAGTCTATCTCGGAAACAGGCAGCACAGCGCCGCCGAGCACGGAAACATTGAACTCACGACCGTCGATAAAATGCTCCACCAGGGCCTGCCCGCCGTAGTAGCGGCTGACCGCGGTCACCTGCTTCTCCAGCGAGGCCAGGTCGCTGACTATGTTCTCCGAGGAAAGGCCGTGGCTGGCGTCCTCGCGGCGGGGCTTGACGATGCAGGGGTAGCTCAAGTTAAAGCTGGACAGCGTCTC
>JASFEJ010000038.1:0-11126 GCA_050124895.1 Dehalococcoidia bacterium | reverse complement strand
TTCTCCGTTAAGGCCATTGGGCTTACTCCCTAGGCGCGCCCGGTGGAGTCTGTATTAGTTTAGTTGACGGCGTAATCGGTTGGCGCCGATGACTAAACGCGGGGCGGCGCAAGAAAGCGGGAACATCGAGCTCTTCTTCCTTGCCTCTTAAGCCCCTGAGCAACTCGTTAAACTCCTCTTCCCGACTGACGCCGGCCATTCCCAGCTTGGAAGCAAAGCCAGTGGCAATCAGGGTTATCCTTACCTCCTCACCCATGCTCGGGTCTTGAGCCACGCCGAAGATGATGTTGGCCTCGGGGTCCACCGCGGCCTTGATGACGTCGGCGGCTTCGTTGACCTCGAACAGGGTAAGACCGGTGCCGCCGGAGACATTGAAGAGCACGCCTTTGGAGCCGTCAATGGAAACATCCAGCAGCGGGCTGGCCAAAGCCTCGTTAGCCGCGTCGACAGCCCGGCTCTTGCCGGAACCAACACCCATGGACATCCAGGCCGGGCCAGCGTCCTTCATCACCGCCTTAACGTCGGCGAAGTCGAGGTTGATTAAGCCCGGTACGGTGATAACCTCGGCGATAGCCTGGACGCCGTGGCGCAGCACGTCGTCGGCCAGCTTGAAGGCATTATCCACCACCGTCCCCTGGTCGCAGAGGTCGAGCAGCTTATCGTTGGGGATAATGATAAGGGTATCGACCTTGCCCAGGAGGCGAACGATGCCGTCATCGGCCACCTCGGTGCGGTGGTTGCCTTCGAAGGCGAAGGGCTTGGTGACCACGGCGATGGTCAGTGCCCCGGTCTGCTTGGCGGCTTCGGCTACCACGGAAGCGGCGCCGGTGCCGGTGCCACCACCCATGCCGCAGGTGACGAAGACCATGTCGGAGCCATCGAGAATCTCAACGATCTCCTCACGGCTTTCTTCGGCCGCTTTCTGGCCCATGTTGTGGTCGCCGCCCACGCCCAAGCCCCTGGTGAGCTTTTCACCAAGCTGGACGCGGATGGGAGCCTCGGTGATGGACAGGGCCTGGGCATCGGTATTCATACCGATAAACTCGACCCCCTGAATCTGCTCCCTGACCATGCGGGTGATAGCGTTACAGCCACCACCGCCCAGACCGCAGACCTTAATCTTGGCTGGGTTAGGACTGAAGGTTGTCTTTGCCATTTCTCCCCCCTCCTTTCTTAATTAATGGTATTTTCGTTACTTGAACACCTTGAAAAGCCGGTTAACGAAGCGCCGCAGGCCGCCACCCAAGCCGCCGCCACGACCCCAGGCCTGCATCTCGCGGTGCTTGGCTCCCCAGAGCAACAGGCCGACGCTGGTGGCATAGGCCGGGTCGTGCAGGGAATCCCCGATACCGTAGATGCTACTGGGCATGCCGACCCTTACCGGCAGCTGCAGGGTATTGCGCCCCAGCGCTTCGATACCCGCCAGGTTGGAGCTGCCGCCGGTGAGCACGATGCCGTCGGGAACCAGGGTCTCATAATCGGAGCTGGGCATCTCGAGCACGATAAGCCTGAGCACCTCTTCCACCCGGGCGCGGATGATGTCGCAGAGGTCCTGGTGGGAAACGCCGTGCCCGTTGGTGGTCAGGGTATCGCTGCCCGAACCCCCCTTGGTCTCATAGACCGGGGTGACGCTGCCGTACTTCTTCTTCATTTCCTCGGCCACGTCGAAGGGCAGCCCCAGGCCGATGGCGATGTCCCTGGTTATCTGGTAGCCGGCGACGGGCAGAATGGCGGTGTGCCAGATGCTGCCTTCCCGGAAGATGGCGATATCGGTGGTACCGCCGCCGATATCGGCCAGGACAACGCCCACCTGCTTCTCGTCCTCGGAGAGCACCGCCTCGCTGCTAGCCAGGGGTTCCAGGATAAGGTCGTCGATATCGAGCCCGATGCCGCGGATGCACTTCACCAGGTTTTGCACCGAGGTCACGGCGGCGGTGATGATGTGGGCTTCCACATCAAGTCTGAAGCCGTGCATCCCTATCGGGTTCTTGACTCCCGCCTGGCCGTCGACGGCGTAACCGCGAGGAATGACGTGCAGCAGCCTTCTATCGACCGGAACCTTGACGCTGCGGGCGGTGGTCAGGACCCGTTTCAGGTCCTCGGAACGCACCAGGCGGTCATTGCGGGTGATGGCGACCACGGCCCGATTGTTGAGCGAGGTCACATGCCGGCCGGTGACGCCGACATAGGCCGATTCCACCTTGTAACCGCTGGCCTGCTCCGCCTTCCTCACCGATTCCCGGACTGACTCCCTGGCCTCGTTAATGTTGACCACCAGCCCTTTATGCAACCCTACCGACGGCGTAACCCCCACCCCCACCACGCGGATGCCGCCCGTTTCGTTCACGTCGGCGATAGTGGTGCATACCTTGGTGGTGCCAACATCAATGGAAGTTAAAACCCCTCGTTTTGTCATCTGCCTCCTCCTTTTTTCAGAATTCGGGTCTTTATTCAATGTTTTTAGTTCTCACATCTTCAAACCTCCCCGAGTGACCTTGCTTCACTCCACGGCAAGCCTAGAAGATTGAACTTCCCCGTCACTATTTATTTTTTACCTACGTGGTGGTGTTGTTTCGCTCTCTTTCCTAAAACGCACGTTCCACTTGCTGCACAGCGCCCCCAGGTGAGCCTGTACCTCGTTGCTCGGGGCTTCGTGCAGCTCGGCCAGGAAACCGTGCAGGAGTTCACCTCCGGTCATCCCCGGGTTGGGTTCCTTGGGCCCGGGGAGGTTCACGTAGACTATCTCGGTCATCATCTTTTGGTATTCAATAGCTGGTTTACCCACCGTTATTCTCCTTCGGCATAGCAATTCTTTCCGCCGCCCTCAGCTTGGCACTGCGGCTGCGCGGGTTATAGTGTACTTCCGCCAGAGACGGAGTTATCACCTTTTTATTGATCAGGCGCAAAGCGGCTATATCGCCGCCGGCCTGCTGGTGCATGAACTGCTTAACGATGCGGTCCTCCAGGGAGTGGTAGCTGATAACCACCAGCCGGCCGCCGAAGCCGAGGAGGTCGACCGCCTGTTCCAGCGCCGCCCCTAGCTTCTCCAGCTCCTGGTTGACGGCGATGCGCAGCGCCTGGAAGGTGCGGGTGGCGGGGTGAATCCGGCCCCGCCGGCCCCCCAACGCCTGCTCTACGGTCTGGGCAAGCTGGAGGCTGGTGGTGATGGGGCGCTGACGCACGATATGGCGGGCTATCCGCTGGCTATGGCGCTCTTCGCCATAGACCTTGATAATCTTGGCTAGCTGGTCTTCGGGAGCGGAGTTGACGATAACGTTAGCGGTAACCTCCTGACGGGGGCTGAAGCGCATGTCGAGCAGGGAATCGTGGCGGAAGCTGAAACCACGGTTATTCTTCTCCAGCTGCACCGAGGAAAGGCCCAGGTCGAAGAGGATACCGTGCACCGGGGAAAAGCCGTGCTTTAAGCAGATTTCCTTAATGTTGGCGAAGTTCTGGTTGACCAGAAGCACCGAGTCGCCGTAGGCTTCGAGCCGTGACTTGGCTAGTTTTATGGCCCTGGGGTCGGCGTCAATACCCAGCAGCTGCCCGCCGGGGGCGCTGTGTTCCATAATAGCCGCGGCGTGGCCGCCGGGCCCGATGGTGCCATCGATGTAGCGACCGCCGGGCTGGACGTTCAGCGCCTCGATGGTCTCTTCCAGCAACACCGGAATGTGGGTGGAAGCCGCCGACATGGTTAGATTCATTGACGGTTCTCCAAGCCCTCAAAGAGCAGCCAGGCTTGTTCTTGGTGGATAGACTTCTCCTCCTCCCAGCGTACTTTATTCCAGAGCTCGAGGTAGTTATTGGCTCCGATGACAACCACCTCGCTGATAATCTCGGCATGTGTTTTTAGCGGAGCGGGCAGCGCTATCCGTCCCTGGCCGTCCATCTTAAGACTAAAGGCGGTGGCGAAAACCACCCGCTTTAGCGCCCTCAGCTTACTGGGCGATAGCGAACCCGCGTCCAGACTATCGGCCAGCTTCTTCCACTCGTCCAGCGGGTAGACGGTTATGCACCCCTCCACCCCCGGTGAAAGCACCATCCCGGCTCTTAACAGACCGCGGAATTTAGGTGGTATGGGAACCCTGCCCTTTTCGTCTATCTTATATTCGAACTCACCGAAGAACATACAATTATCCCAATTTTAATCCTTATTTCCCACTATCTCCCACTTTCTACCATTCTATAGCATACCCACCCACTTTTGTCAATACCCGCCCCTAACGAATTTCTTAAAATTCGTCTCTTTGGCGCTAAACTTTGCTCTCAAACCCATCTGTGATAAAATATAGTCTGCTCTTAAATGAGGCACGGGATATGTTTAAACTGGGTATTATCACCATCAGCGACAAGGCATCATCGGGTAAGCGCCCCGACAGAAGCGGGCCGTTGATAAGAGAGCGTTTTGCCTCCACCGACAGCGAGTTGGTCCGATACGAGGTTATCCCCGACGAGAAGGAGCTTATCGCCAAGAAACTGGCCCAATGGGCCGACGAGGGCAATATGGACATTATCCTGACCACGGGCGGCACGGGACTGGCGCCGCGCGACGTTACCCCCGAAGCCACCCTGTCTATTGTGGACAAGGAGGTGCCGGGGCTGGCCGAGATGATGCGGGTAAAGTCATTCACCATCACCCCCAACGCCATGCTGGGCCGGGCGGTGGCGGGGACAAGGAAAGAATGCCTTATCATCAACCTGCCGGGTAGCCCCAAGGCGGTGGCCGAGTGCCTGGAGGTTATAATGCCGGTACTGCCCCACGCCGTGGACGTTATCAAAGACAGGGTGCCCGAGCACACCCTGCCCATCGAGGGGAAGGGGTAGAAAGTGCGTATCGACGTTTTGACGCTTTTTCCCGAGATGTTCCAGGGCGTTTTCGACTTTAGCGTTATGAAGCGGGCCATAGACCAGAAGCTGGTGGCTATCGGCCTGCACAACATTCGGGACTACACCCACGATAAGCACCACACCGCCGATGACTACCCCTACGGGGGCGGGGCCGGCATGGTGCTCAAGCCCGAGCCCATCTTCGAGGCAGTGGAGGCAATAGATAAAAAGGAAGGAACGCCGATAATATTGTTATCGCCGCAGGGGCGGCTCTTCACCCAAAAAGTGGCTGATGAGCTGGCCCAACATAAGCAGCTTATTCTTATCTGCGGCCACTACGAAGGCATCGACGAGCGGGTGAAACAACATTTGGCCACTGACGAAATCAGCATAGGCGACTATGTCTTAAGCGGCGGCGAGCTGGCGGCCATGGTGGTCATGGAGAGCGTTTTTCGCCTGGTGCCCGGTGTCCTGGGCTCCGAGGAATCGCCCCTGGATGATTCCCACGTCGGCGGGCTTCTAGAGTACCCCCACTACACCCGCCCGCCCGAATACCGGGGCTGGGAAGTGCCCGAGGTGTTGCTTTCGGGGAACCACGCCCAGATAAAGAGCTGGCGCCGCCAACAGTCGATACGGCGCACACTGGAAAAACGACCCGAGCTTTTAGTCAAAGCCGAGCTAAGCTCCGAGGAAGAGCGACTAGTAGAAAGATTGAGGCAAGCTTAACATGGATATGACGACATTAATCAAGAACAAACCGAACCCCAAAATTCCCGCCCTGGCCCCCGGCGACTCGGTCAAGGTGAGCGCCAAGATTGTGGAAAAGGGACGGGAACGCATCCAGGTCTTTAACGGCGTGGTCATCAAGGTGCGCCGCAGTGCCGACGGCGGCAACTTCACCATCCGGCGCGTCGCCCGCGGCGTGGGCGTGGAGCATACCTTCCCCTTCGCCTCGCCGCTGATAGAGAAGGTGGAGGTAGTACGGCACGGCAAGGTACGGCGGGCGCGCCTTTTCTACATGCGAGGGCTGAGCAGCAAGGCCTCCCGCACCAAGGAAAGGCGGGTAGCGGAAGCGGAGGTGAAGCCAGAGCCAGAGGCTGAACTAGAACCGACGCCGGAGCCGGAGGCTAAATTAGAACCGGAGGCGGAAGCAGAAGCCGAGCCAAAGGCGGAAACAGAACCTGAATCAAAGGCTGAAGCTGAAGCCGAGCCGGAGGCGGAACAGGAACCTGAACCAGAGGCTGAAGCCGAAGCTGAGCCGAAGGCCGAAACCGAGCCGGAGGCTGAACCAGAACCAGAGACGGAAGAGAAATAGTAAGGCCGCCTCGGAGTGCGGGATGAGCTTTGCTGAGGTTAGCGTCAACTCGCCGATAGCCCAGCGCCGTACGTTTAGCTACGCCATACCCCCGAACCTGGAGATTAATGTCGGGCAGGCGGTATGGGTTCCCTTCGGCGAAAAGCGGCTCCAGGGCATCGTTCTGGAGCTGAGTTCTCATCCCGAGGTTGAGGAGACCCGCCCAATCATCGGGGTTATCGAGCCCCACCCCCTTCTATCCCCCCAGCAGGTCCAGCTGGTGCGCTGGATAAGCCAGTATTACCTGTCGCCCCTCTTTGACGCCGTGGCCTTGATGCTGCCGCCGGGTTTCGAGCGGCGCAGTATTACCCTTATCAGCCCCACTGAAAAAGATTTCGACATCTCGACGCTCAGCGCTGAAGCTGAGCAGGCGCTGGTGCTCGTCCGCGAAAAGGGGGAACTGAGCCTGGGGCACCTGGAAAAGGCGCTGGGCAAGAAAAAGGCGTCAAGCTTGGTTAGCCAGCTGATGAACAAGGGGCTGGTGGCCAAGAGCTACGAGCTGGAGAAAATCAGGGTAAAGCCCAAGGTGGTGCCATACCTGAGCTTGGCGGTAGACAAGAGCCAGGGCGAAACTGAAGTCACTGCACTACACAAGTCGGCGCCCAAGCAGGCTTCCTTATTAGAATATCTTTTACGGCAAAACGAGGCAGTACCCTGGGCGAAGGTCAGGGATAATATAAAATGTAGTAAGGCCACCGCCGACGCCTTGGTCAGCAAAGGCCTAGCCCGATTCGAGGAGGTGGAGGTAAGGCGGGAGCCGATTTCATACGATAATATTACCCCCTCTCTACCCCTCACCCTGACGCCGGCGCAGCAGCAAGCTTTTGAGGCGATTAAACCCACCCTGGCCGATGACAAATCCGAAGTCTTCCTGCTTCACGGCGTCACCGGCAGCGGTAAGACCGAGATTTATTTGCAGGCGCTGGCGGAGACGGTAAAGCGGGGCCAGAAGGGCATCGTTTTAGTCCCCGAAATCGCCCTCACCCCCCAGACCATAGAGCGCTTCGCCGCCCGCTTCCCCCAAAGAGTGGCCGTGCTCCACTCCAAGCTTTCTCTGGGCGAGCAGTTCGACGAGTGGCAGCGCGTACGCCAAGGGGATTTCGACGTGGTCATCGGCTCGCGCAGCGCCATCTTCGCCCCCCAGCCGAACTTGGGCCTAATCGTTATCGACGAGGAGCCGGAGTGGACCTACAAACAAGCCGACCAGTCGCCGCGCTACCACGCCCGTGCCGTGGCTCTGAAATTGGCCGAGCTTAGCGGCGCCACCGTTATTCTGGGCAGCGCCACCCCCGACGTGGAGAGCTTCTATCACGCTCAGAAGGGAGACTACCGTCTGCTCGAGCTGCCGGAGCGGGTCACCCCCTATGACGGCTCAGCTCTTCCCCAGGTGGAGATAGTCGACATGAGGGAGGAGCTAAAAGCGGGCAACCAGAGCCTCTTCAGCACTTCCCTCTTCCAGGCAATAGGCCAGGCGATAGCTAACCAGGAGCAGGTCATTCTTTTCCTTAATCGAAGGGGAGCCGCCAGCTTTATCCAGTGCCGCAGCTGCGGCTTCGTCATGAGGTGCCGGCGCTGCGACGTACCCCTCTCCTATCACCTGACCGAGGACAGGCTGGTCTGCCACCAATGTAACTACAATATTAAGGTCCCCGAAAGCTGCCCCCAGTGCGGGCGGCGGCGGATAAAGTTTCTGGGTATCGGCACCCAGAGGTTAGAGCAGGAGGTGGGATATAGTTTTCCTCAAGCCAGGCTTTTGCGCTGGGACAGCGACGTCACCAGAGGGAGATACGCCCACGATGAAATCCTGGCCAAATTCCGCGCCCATGATGCCGATATCCTCATCGGCACCCAGATGGTGGCCAAGGGCCTGGACCTGCCGCTGGTGACACTGGTGGGGGTGGTCAGCGCCGATACCGCCCTCAACCTACCCGACTTCCGCAGCGGCGAGAGGACCTTTCAGTTGCTTTCCCAGGTGGCGGGAAGGGCAGGGCGGGGTACCAAGGGAGGCAGAGTCATTATACAGACCTACGCCCCGGAGCACTACGCCATCCGCGCCGCCGCCGGACATGATTACACCGCCTTTTATGAGCAGGAGATTGAATACCGAAGGCAGCTGCACAACCCGCCCTTCAAGCAACTGGCTGGCCTTACCTACAGCCACACCAACGACGCCCTCTGCCAACGCGAGGCAGAAAGAATGAAAAGCTTCCTGGAGCAGGAGATAGCCGCCAAGGGCATAAGCGGCATTGAGATTATCGGACCTGCCCCCGCCTTTATCCACCGCCTGCGGGGAAGATTCCGCTGGCAGCTCATCCTCCGCGGTACCGAGCTTTCCGCTTTCCTATCCCCTCTGCCCCTCCCCACGGGCTGGGCGGTGGACATTGACCCCATGGGGCTGGTTTAGTTAAGATAGTAGGCTGAGGACAAAATGGCGGTTTTACCCATTCGCACCCTGCCCGACCCGGTCTTAAAGCGAAAGGCAAAGCGGGTCAGGACTATCGACGGCTCCATCCAGAAGCTGATTAAAGACATGCTGGATACGGTGCACGCCGACCCGGGGCGAGCGGCTTTAGCCGCGCCGCAGGTGGGCGTCTCGCTGCGGGTAATCGTCATCGACGTCCCCGGCGCCGAAGACGTGGTCATGATTAACCCGGAGATAGTTAAGCGCCACGGCGAGCGCTCGGTGACCGAGGGCTGTTTGAGCGTCCCCGGCTACTACGGGGAAATTAAGCGGGCCGAATCAGTGACGGCTAAGGGGAGGGACGCCAACGGCAAGGAAATAAGAATCAAGGCCGAGGAGCTGCTGGCCCAGGCGCTGGAGCACGAGGTAGACCACCTTAACGGGAAGCTCTATATAGACCACCTGGAAAGCCAAGATAAGCTGCACAAGGTCGAAGATGAAACCCCTCAACTCTAATCAAGACTGTTCAACAACTCTCCTATTTAGCCGAACTCAAGAATCTAAAAGCGTCGGCTGCCCACTACTACCTTAGGTGAATCATTGCCAACTGGCACCTCGGGAATGAAATAGAAGAGGTCGTCAAAGGAGTGACCGGGGAAGGCTTTGATAGCGCCGATGATGAACTTGCAGTTGATATTGCGCTTGCCTTCCTGCACGCGGTAAACCTGGCTCACCGAGATTTCCATGGCCTGAGCCAGCTCCGTCAGGTTCCTATATCTGCCTGCGCATAGGTCAATAACCCTTTTCTTCAGCAGCATGGTTCAAGACTCTCTATGCCAATTGGCGATATTATGGTCTGAAGTCCGCCTACTGTCAAGGGTTTTTTGTTCAAACGGTGGATCGATCCAGTCTAAATCAAGTTGACATTTGCCATTTGGCGAATTATAATTTCCCCGATATGGAGCAAAACCGAAGCACCAACTTGGGCGAAATAATCAGGCAGGGAAGAGTCACCCAAAGGCTGACACTAAGTCAGCTCAGCACCATGTCAGGTGTATCCTCATCGCACCTGGGCCGCATCGAAAGAGGCGAACGTTACCCTTCAGGTTCCATCCTGCGCAAGATCGCCAAACCTCTAGGTTTTGAGGAAAACGAGCTGTTCACTCTAGCCGGCTACCTGACCCCCACCTCCTCGGGCGTAGCCGAGAGCCACTCCCGCTACGGCGGCGAGCTTGACCCCTACGTAGCCCGAATACTAGCCCAGGAGCCGGTTGACGTGCAGCGAGCCGTCATCGGCATCCTAACTATCTTAAAAAGCCTTGCCCAGAGCACGGCCAAAGAAAGCTCTTAAAGCCGCCCCACGGGTAAGACGTTCACCGCTAATTAAGGCCATCAGCCAGCGCTGATTGCCCGCACTTAAATAGCGGCGGTGAGTCCGTTGCTTCATTTTTCCCCTTGTAACTTTAGCCGACTGGTAGTATAGTTTAGCTTTAGAGTCTTACGGGGCGAGGGAAAATGAAGCTATCTATCGAGTCGGGAGCTCTATCAATATTGACCGCAGTGAGCGATGGCTTAAGCAAGCGAAGGGTTAAAGCCTACCTTGTCGGCGGCTTTATCCGCGACGCCCTGCTTGAAATGCCCACCGCCGATATCGATATCGCTCTGGCCGCTGACGCCCTGAAAACAGCCCCCCGAATAGCCGACGCCCTGGGGGGGAGATTCGTCCTGCTGGATAAGCAAAACCGTATCGGCCGGGTGGTGGTAACAGATGAAAAAGCGCCGTCGGAGGGACGGTGGCAGCTCGATTTCACCACCTTCGACGACAGCATTGAGCAGGACTTAAGCCGCCGCGACTTCACCGTAGACGCCATCGCCCTTGACCTGGAAAACGTTGGCCGAGGTGACTTAACGCTTATCGACCCCTTCGGCGGCTTGGGCGACCTTAAAAACAGGGTGATACGGGCGGTTAGTGAAACTGTCTTTGCCGACGACGCCGTCCGCCTGCTGCGGGCGGTGCGCCTGGCGGCGGAGCTCGGCTTTAGCCTTGATAAGAATACCGAGGCCCTGGTCAAGAGCCAGTGTCACCTTATCACCGACGTCGCCGGAGAAAGGTTGCGGGAGGAGCTGGTCCGCCTGCTGGCGGTAGCCAACCCCGAAAAATTTTTATTTCATCTCGACGAGCTGGGGCTGATTACCGCCCTATTTCCCGAGCTGGCTAAGACCAAAGGGGTCGAGCAGCCCCGGGAACACTCCTGGAACGTCTTCGACCATTCCCTGCAAACGGTGATTGCCACCGATTTTATCCTGCATCAGGGAAGCTGGCCCTACGCCAGCGACAAAGTGCTGGCGGCCGTCCCCTGGTCGGAGGAGCTGGCCGGGCATTTTAACCAGGAGGTCAGCGGCGGCAGCCACCGCCGGGCGCTGCTCAAGCTGGCCGCCTTGCTCCACGATATCGCCAAGCCCGAGACCAAAGCTGTCGGCGAGGACGGACGGACGCACTTTCTGGGGCACGACAAGCTGGGAGGGGCGGCGGCGGCGGCGGTA
>JASFEJ010000037.1:0-11471 GCA_050124895.1 Dehalococcoidia bacterium | reverse complement strand
TTCGACTTGAACGAGTATAGACTATCCAGCGCCTTAATTACTGCACAGTTCATCTTTTTGTTCAATAGAGGCTGTGCTACGAGTATGCGAATTGGCTAGTTAGTTCATCGTTTATAAGGGTAGTTGTCTAGCCAGTTCTTAATTGTCCCTTTAGATACCCCCATTAACTTAGCTATCTGCCCTAGTGATAATCCCTGCTGTTTAAACTCTTTTGCCTTCAAAATCCGCTGGCTCATGGGTGTCTTTTTAGGTGGTCTAGATGTTATCTCTCCGCCGGTAGCGAAGATATGACCAAGTTTCCCACTCCAGAATGATGGTAGGGAATTTTCTACTAGACCCACAAAGTCACTATCTGGGGCGTAAACATAAGCCCACTTTTTCTTATCACCATTTACAGTAGTCAAAGCTTGCTTTGCCTGTGTCGTAATATCAGTTAATTCTCGTCGGTCAAATTTCAGTTGCAATAGGCCTAAATCCTTGAAAATTATCACGTTGGCTGAACTGGCTATATTCCTGTCTATTTGCCTACTTTCTTGGGAGACGAAAATCAAGGTCTGTTCCCGCTGCCGGGACAGGTTTATCAGTTGGGACATTGCCTTAGCCTCAGCTGCCATGCTAGAGCGGGCATGGAAGGGCATGTACGCTTCGTCCACTAGGACAATAGCTTTTGGTGACACATCTTCCAAGCTAGTAACCATGCCTACCCAATCGGGTAGTAGCTTCCTGGCATTTTCCGGTAAACCGACAACATAGGGGCTAGCTGTCCACCGTAAATGCTCCAACAGCCGATAGCCAAGAGCACTCTTACCCTTTCCTCTCCCACCTAAAATCAAGGTAACTGAGGGATGGCAACTGAGCTTTAGCCAGCTTCTAGCCTCAACCGTCTGAGGGTCTGGAACCAGCTTTAATGGCTGTGGTTTAGGCGCTAGTAGAGTAGGTTTTCCAAAGGTTTTATTAAAGGCTTCCTCAAGAATACCTTTTATGTCCATATTAGCGGGTAAATTGCGAGTGCTAGGTTCTGAGTTATTACTAGGTGCTTGGCTAGTAGAGTCAATCTCTTTTAATATCTTATAACCAATCTAAAGACCGAGTCCCCATTTAAGAATCTCCGTTCCTTTCATGATATAGTCACCTCACTTTTCGGGTGTTCAATACCATTCAATTAGATATGAAAGTTGAACACCTAACCATTCAACTCCGTTTAATTAAAAGGGTAAGTTGAACTCCCGGTTTACCCCATTACTCTGGGAGAGTAATAATTGGGTATCATTGTGACTGCGCCCTTGACAAAGTATATCCCTTTCCCTCAATATAGCTATACCTACATTTGAACATTGATGCCCATGTTCGTTCAGTGGTAATAACTGAATAAAGTTGTATAATTAAGGCGTCTGATTAAGTCGGGCGCCTTTTGCTTTGCAGGCCCCTTGTTCTAACTAAAGAAAGCTGGATGGTAGCCCGACCTCAGTTCTTACTTGAAGCAGGTGGCGTGTTGCCAAAAAAGACTTTGGTATGCGGCCAGGGAATTTCGATGCCCTCGCTATCAAAGGTCTGCTTAATGCGCAGCCGCAGCTCACCCATTACATCCCATTGCCGCGCCGGTTTGGTGTCTCCAAAAATCTTGATATCGATACCCGAATCCCCCAGCTTATCTACCCTTAACACCGCAGGTGTAGATATGAAGTCCTCTTTCCATTTTTTATCCTCTGCCATTTCCTGGCAGACCCGATTGATAATCTCGATGACTTTATCCAGGTTTTCTCCGTAACCTACGGATATGTTGAGATTCACGCGTGAAAATTGCCTGGTCTGATTCGTTGCAATCTCAACTTTCCCGTTCGGTATGGAATGTACTTGCGCATCGAGGTCCCTCAGAATAGTCCGCCGCAGACCAATCTCTTCGACAACACCACTGACTCCGGCAATGGTGACTACATCGCCTACTCTATATTGGTCTTCGAACAATATGAAGAAACCGGTAATGAAGTCCCTGACCAGGTTCTGGGCGGCAAAGGCAATAGCTAAACCGCCGACGCCGATGGCGGCTATAAGTGTGGTGATATTAACGCCGAACTCAGGTAGTATGGTGAGAATAGCTACAACCAGGATGACGACTCCCGTAATCGTAACCAGGCTTGAGGACAAAGTAGCCGTCCTTTTTTCAATCTCGGTGCCTTCTTCGCCCTCCATTCTGCGGGATACGAACCGTCTAATCAATTTAGGTATCAGATATCTGAAGATAAAATACAGAATAACGGCAACCGCTACGATAACTAAAACCCGAATACCCGTATCCATAAACCAATCGTACATGGCCACCTCCTTTTTCCAGCCGGATTTTAAATAATTATAACATAGCCGTTGGCGGGCTAGATTGACCGGTGCTGATAATAGCGTGGGAGATAAGAAATCAGTTACACATGTGTTCGTGCCGTGTTAATAACTGGATAAAGTTGTTGTATAATAAAGGCGTCTGATTTAACATCAGGCGTCTTTTTATTCTCGGGAAAATGTTATCAAGAGGTGTCATTCATGCTTGAGTTGGATAAAGCGGTTTTGCTGGTCATCGACGTGCAGGAGAAGCTGTTCCGGGCTATCTCGGAAAAAGAGAAGATACTCGATAACCTAAACAGGCTGATAAAGGGCATTCAAGTCCTGGAAGTCCCCGTAATCGTCACCGAGCAGTACCCCAAGGGGTTGGGGCCGACTGTTAAAGAGGTGGCCGACCTGCTGACCGGGGTTAAACCGATACCGAAGACCAGTTTCAGCTGCTGCGGCGATGAGGCCTTCTTGGAAGAGTTCGAAGGGCTGGACCGGTGGCAGGTCCTGCTGGCGGGTATAGAGAGCCACGTCTGCGTCTACCAGACGGCCGCTGACCTTATCGATGCCGGTTATCAAGTTTATGCCGTCGGCGACGCCATCGGCTCGCGCACGGAGGAGAACCGCGAGATGGGGCTGAAAATGATGGAGGGGTTGGGGGTAAAGCCGACCAGCACCGAGGCGGTCTTGTTCGAACTGCTCAAAGTGGCCGAAGGGGAAAAATTTAAAGCGATAAGTAAGATTGTCCGCTGAGGGGATGGAATGTTGTATAATTAAGGCATCTGAATCGGGCGCCTTTTTGGTTTGGGGGGTGATGCCAATGGTGAAGTGCCAGAAGTGCGGACGCGAAGTCCCCGAGGAGGAAACTCACCAGCACCTGGGCGAGACGCTCTGCGACGACTGCTACATTGACGCCAGGTCTCCGGCCAAGGCCTGCGACCCCTGGGCGGTCTATTCGGCCACGCGCACGCGTCAGGGGGCGGGCTTAACCGGGATACAGGGGCTGTCTCCGCTGCAGAAGGACATCTGCCGGTACATCGAAGACCGGGGGAAGGCCACCCCCGCCGAGGTGATGCAGAGGTTCAATGTTTCCCAGGGCGAGCTGGAATGGGTGGTGGCCACGCTGAGGCACTGCGAGCTGGTGAGGGGGGAGAAGGAGGGGAACACCGTTTACCTGGTACCGTTTTAGGAGTTTTATTTGCCGACCTGCGAAGCCTATCTCGATATCGAAACCACGGGGCTTTCTTTCCACGACTGCCAGATAACGGTGGTCGGGGTGCACCTCTGCCGGGGAGACGAGGGCCGCTTCGTGCAGCTGGTGGGCGACGACATCTCGGCGGACAGCCTGCTGGAAATACTGGAGGGTGTGGAGGTTATCTATACCTATAACGGCAGCCGCTTCGACCTGCCCTTCATCCACCGCCGCCTGGGGGTAGACCTGACCGAGATGTTCGAGCACTGCGACCTTATGTACCACTGCTGGCGGAACGACCTGCGCGGCGGCTTCAAGGCAGTGGAACGCCAGCTGGGCATACCCCGGCGCTTAACCGAGGTCAACGGCTACGAGGCGGTGAGGCTCTGGTGGCGCTACGTTAACGATTACGACCGCCGGGCGCTGGCCGTTTTGCTGGACTATAACCGCGAGGACGTCATCAACCTCAAGGCGCTGCGGGAGAAGCTGGAATCAAATCCACCTGACTAGCTCTTTAATGTCGGCCCTGGAAGAGCGGAACTGGGCCATCGGGTTTTCTTTATCGGCATAGCCCAGGGCGATGCCGATGACCACCCGCTTGTTCTCGGGAATATTGAGCAGCTCCTTGATTTCATCGGCGTAGTCGGTGATTAAACCGATGGGGCAGCTGGCCAGCCCGGAGGCTTCGGCGGCCAGCGCCAGGTAGCCCACCGCCGTGCCCACGTCGACAAACTGCCGTGCGGAGAAGCAATCATCAAGGCAGATGATGATGGCCGTGGGCGCTCCGTAGAAGTTGCAGCTGCCCTCGTTGACGAAGACGTCCACGGTGCTTCCCGTTTTCTCGACATAGCTTTTCATCGCTTCCAGGGTCTTAATGCCCCTCTTTCTGACGGCTTCGGGCAGGGGCTTTACCGCCCCGGAGCCGCACGATATCTGCTTCTCCTGGTAGGCTTTGAGCAACTTGCGGCTCAGACGTTCCCTCTCCTCGTCCCTGACCACCACGAACTCCCAGGGCTGGAGGTTGTTGGCCGAAGGGGCGTTGACCGCCAGCTTCAGGATTTCCTCTATTGTCTCCTTTTTTACCGGCACGGGCTTGAAGGCCCGGGCGCTCCTTCGCTCTCTAATCGCTTCCAGTGTATCCATGGGCGGTTCCCCTTCCTCGGTTTGCTCTCATCTGAAAAATAACTTATATTAAGCGTGTCTGTCAATTAACAGGGGAGGAGCTGTTTATAGATGATTCGAGCCAAGATATGGTTCCGGTGCGCCGTCGTCCACGACCCGGTCTGCCCGGTGGTGGTCGAGCCGGCCAGAATCGGCTGGGAGGCCAAGTTCCGCGAGATTGACCTTACCATCGAGCGGGCCTTCAAGGGCGACGAACTGGTGCGCCGCATGAAGGGCTGGATAACGGTTGACCCCAATAAGGTGGTCGAGGCGGTCAATAAATACGGGCGCTTGAAGGTGCTCGACGACCGGGAGCTGGTCATTGAAATGGAGGAGATGAGCGCTTTCGAGGGGCTGGAAAAGAGCGCCAAGGAGGCTTTCGGCGACCAGGTGGATGTGGAGTTGATTAAGAAGGGGTAGGGGGTCAGCTCAGCAGGTTGATGCCGAAGAATATTCCCCAGAGGACAATGGTAGTGCCCAGGGCGACGATGGATATGATGAACTGCCGGCGGGTGCCTTTGGCGTAGGTTTGCGCCTGCGACTCGGAAACCAGCTGGTTGACCAGTCTCTCCAGGTGGGTTACCCTCATCGAGAGGGCTTTTATGGTCGCCGTTTCGATGGCTCCGGGGAAGGACTCGAGCAGGGATTCCAGCTTCTCTTGCTGTACGGAAACGCTACTGGATACATTGTTCCATTCGTTTTGAATCTCTTTTACCTGGCTCTTTATAGCCTCGATGAATGCCAGATAGTCGTTCTCGTGCCAATCTTTCCAGCCATGCACTTCTTCACTCAGGTTGTCAAGGATAGAATGAAGTTCGGCTACCTTATCGGGCAGGCTGGTTTCGGATACGGCGTCAACCGCTTCTTTGACTTCCTCCCACCCCTTGAAGGCTGAGGGAGTGTCAGATATAGTCGTCTCGCTGGCCGCCGGTCCTGTTGATTTGTTTTTGGTTTCTTTATCCATAACTAATAAATTATAAACAACTCTTGTAGCATGTCAAATCCCAGCGGTTTCTAAGGTGGGGGCGAATGAGAAAATGAGCCGTAACACACGGCAGGTGTGATAAGCAGCCGCAGTGGCACGCGCATACTCAAACCGTGGTTAGGCCACGGCGAAGCGCTGAGCTAAGTCTTCAAACTTGGTCGCTTAGAAATAATGGACGGCGGCGATAACCCCGGCGGCGGCGACGATGATGTAGATGAGCCGCGAGAGGATATTGACCTCGCCGAACTTTTTGCCCCCCGCAATCAGGGCCACCAGGTCGAACTTGAAGAGCCCGACCAGACCCCAGTTTACCGCCCCCACCGCCGCGATGATGAGGCAGACCATAGCCAGAGTGTCCATTTTTACCCCCTTTGTCGCCAGTGATTCCAATAAAAAAAGGCACCAGTCACCGCTTCCTTAAAGCGGTTTCCAGTGCCCTTAATCCATGGTCACTACCTGCCCACCGTCGGCCTCACCGACGGTTACCTCGGGTTCCGTTTGGGCAAAAAATACTATATTTTCCGCCTTTTGTCAATACCCCTGGTCGTTTTGAAGCTCATTCTCTTGACAGGGGCTGCTGGCGGTTACACTTTCCGGGAAAAGGATACCCCCAACGAGTTTTTTGAAATTGGTCCCCGGACCCCTTGACAAGGGAATAAAGTAATATTATAATATATCAAGATATATCGTGATACTATTTGATATATCAGAGGGGGAAGGAGGTTGCCATGTTTAAATTCAAAGCAGACTTTTCGCACCACGACCGTCACTCGCGGCGGCACTCGGACAAAAGCTCTTTCAGCAAGGGGGACATGAAGTACGTTATCCTCGACCTTCTCAAGGATAAGCCGAGGCACGGCTATGAGGTTATCCGCGAGCTGGAGGCGATGTCCCACGGTTTTTATACGCCCAGCCCGGGGGCGGTCTATCCCACCCTGCAAATGCTGGAGGAGATGGGCTACGCCGAGGCCACCGAGCGGGACGGCAAGAAGATTTACACCATCACCGAGGAGGGCTTGAAGTTCCTTGACGAGCGCCAGGACTCCGCCGACGAGGTCAGGAGCCAAATAAAGAGCAAATGGAGCTTTAAGAACATCGGCAAGATGGCCATGATGATGAAGGAATATCACGCCCTGGAGCACCTGCTGTCGAGGGCGTTGCGCGGCCAGGATGCCGAAAAGATGCAGAGAATCCGTCAGGTTCTTAGTGGCACCTACAAGGAAATCGAGGCCATAATGGCCGAATGAGGGTTGAACCGTGGTCAGGAACGATATCAACCTTGAGTACGACAGGGAGAGCGGGGACTACTACATCGTCTGGGAGCCCGTCATCTTAAGCACGGGCAGGACGGAGCGCCAGGCCCTGGAGGAGTTGCGGGGGGCGGCGCACTCGGGCGTTGATACCTTAATCGACCTGAAACTGAAAAACATCAAAAAGGAGGACTAAGATGGGCTACTTTCGTATCTTCGCGGCTATACCGGGGTTTTTCTTGAGTTCGTTTTTCGTCATGTTGCTCTGGGGGGTGATTGCGCCTGAGGTGGGTGTAGCCACCATCAGCTACCCCTGGGCGATGCTGGTGACGCTGACCCTCTGGCTGGGGGTAGCGCCGCTGGCGGCGGTGGGGACCAAGCGTAACGGCTGGCACAGATAGTTAAGGCCGTATACGGCATTAACTAGAAAGGGGACTCTTAAGCCTCATGAACTCGATTGAACAGACCAGGGGCTATCGCCAGCGGTGGATAGCCCTGGCCTTTATGGCCATTTCCCTGCTGGTTATTTCACTGGATAATACGGTATTGAGTCTGGCGCTGCCCTCAATCGCCGAGGGGCTCGGTTCCAGCGCCAGTCAATTACAGTGGGTGGTGGATGCCTATATCCTGGCTATCGCTGGACTGCTGCTGACCATGGGCTACCTCGGCGACCGCCTGGGACGCAAGCCGACCCTCATGGTTGGATTGATTATTTTCGCTTTGTTCTCGCTGGGCGCCGCCCTTTCCAATTCCACAAACATGCTCATCGCCATGCGGGCCTTGATGGGCATTGGGGCGGCCATAATCCTGCCGGCCACGCTTTCGATTTTAACGGCCACCTTCCGTGACACCAAGGAGCGCGCCCAGGCCATCGCCCTCTGGGCGGCCACCTTCGCCCTGGGCATGGGGATAGGGCCCCTTATCGGGGGCTGGCTGCTGGAGCACTTCAGCTGGCATTCGGTCTTCTACATCAACATCCCCATCATCGCCGTGGGGCTGGTGGGGGGCGGCTATTTCATCGAAAACTCGAAGACGGAGAACCCGAAGCGAATCGATATTTTCGGGGCGATTCTTTCCATCGTCGGGCTGTTCGCCCTGGTCTACGCCATCATCGAGGCCGGGCAGGAGGGCTGGGGAGCTCCTCACGTCCTTTACGCCTTCGGCGCGGCGGCGGTGTTGCTGGGGGCTTTCCTGCTCTGGGAGTTTAAGTCGAAGAACGCCATGCTGCCCCTGCACTTCTTCAAGAATATGTCCTTTACTGGCGCCAACGTCGCCCTGATGCTGGTCCACTTCGGGCTGGTGGGGGCCTTCTTCTTCCTGGGGCAGTTTTTGCAGTCGGTGCAGGGTTACACTCCGCTCGAAGCCGGGGTACGGCTGTTGCCCATGGCGCTGGTGTCCTTTATCTCGGCGGCGATGTCGGCCAAGGTCGCCGAGCGCATCGGCACTAAGCTGACGGTAGCTATCGGTATCCTCATCGCCGCCGTCGGCTTCTTCTATCTGTACCAGATAGCCGCCGTCGATACCGCCTACCTACAGCTTGCCATCGCCATGATCATTACCTCGCTGGGAATCGGCATGACCATGAGCCCGGCCACCAACTCGGTGATGGGCTCGATACCGGTGAGCCAGTCGGGCATCGGCTCGGCTATGAATAACACCATGCGACAGGTGGGGGCAGCGCTGGGGGTGGCCATACTGGGCAGCATCCTTAACGCCACCTACCTTTCCCGAATCGACTCCGTAGTCTGGCCGGCCCAGCTGCCCGCCCAGGCGCTGGAGGCTATCCGCAGCAGCATCCAGAGCGCCCATATCGTCGCCCAGCAGGTGCCCGTGCCCCAGCTTTCGCAGATGATTGTTGATGAGTCCAACCAGGCCTTTACCGCCGGCGTGGCGGATGCCCTGCTGGTCTCGGCCATAGTTCTGGCGGTTACGGTCGTCATTACCTTCTTCATTCTGCCTTCGCGGGTGAGGGGGCCGAAAGAGGGAAATAACGCCGGAGAGAATTCGGCTTAATATCAATGAGGAGGGAGGTGCTTATGGACTTAATAGTTACCGATAAACTGACCAAGATTTATAACAAGCATATTGTCGCCGTTGACCACATCGACCTCAACATCAAAGAGGGCGAGATATTCGGGCTACTGGGGCCTAACGGGGCGGGCAAGACGACCACCATCCGCATGCTCTCCACGCTGACCCGGCCCACCTCGGGGACGGCCACGGTAGCCGGCTACGACATCCAAAAAGACTCACGAAAGGTGAGGCAGCTCATCGGCTATTCGGCGCAGGCGGCGGGGCTGATGGAGAACGCCACCGGCCGCGAGAACCTGGACCTCTTCGGGCGCTACCACCACATGGATGGGGGTACGCTGAAAAAGAGAATCGACGAGCTGCTGGCGCTGGTGAACCTGACTGAGGACGCCAAACGCCTGGTGAAGACCTATTCGGGGGGGATGCGCAAGCGGCTGGAGATTGCCACGGCGCTGGTGCACCAGCCCAGGATGCTCTTTCTCGACGAGCCCACTCTGGGGCTGGATATCCAGATAAGGGTGAATATCTGGGACTACGTGCGCAAGCTGGCCGATGCCGGGATTACCATACTGCTGACCACGCACTACCTTGAGGAGGCCGACCGCTTGAGCGGCCGCGTGGCTATCGTTGACCAGGGCAAGATTATGACCACCGGCTCTCCTGAAGAACTAAAGAGCGCCATCGAGGGCGACGCCATCTCGCTGCGCATGCCCTCGGCCAGCGCCGAGGAGCAGAAGGCGATATTTAATAAGACCGAAAAGGTGCTCTCGGCGCAGCCCTTCGTCAAGAAGATAATGGCCACCCACGACGGCGTTAACGTCTACGTGGACCGCGCCGACGAGGCCACGCCCAAGATACTGCGCCTGCTGGAGAAGGAGGGCGTGGAGACGGCCAGCACCACGGTATCACGCCCGTCGCTGGACGACGTCTTCATCAAGTACACGGGGAGGACGATAGCCGAGGAAGCTGCCCGTAATAACGCAGAGAAGGGGGGCAAATGATGGATTTCTTAAGCGATGTCTGGTTCACCTTTGCCCGGCGCTTCCGCATCGGGTTGCGGGAGCCGGTATGGATATTCTTCAGCCTGGCGCAGCCGCTGATATGGCTGCTGCTCTTTACCCAGCTCTTCAAGAACCTGGCGCTGATGCCGGGTTTCCCCACCTCGGAGTACCTGCTCTTCTTCGCCCCGGGGCTAATCGTGATGATGGCTGTCTTCTCTTCGGCCTATACGGGCTTTGACATGTTGCAGGATATCCAGTTCGGCGTGGTCGATAAGATGCTGATTACACCGGCCAACCGCTACTCCCTGATAATCGGCAACATCCTCAACGCCCTGGCCAGTCTGACCATACAGATACTGATAATCTTCATCATGGTCTACATCATGGGGGTGAGCGTGACCACGGGGGCGGGGGGAATTATCCTGACGCTGGTTATCGTCTGGCTCATCGGGCTGGCCTTTTGCAGCCTTTCTTACGCCCTGATAATCGCCACCCGCAGCCAGACGGCGCTGGTGGTCATCGCCAACCTGCTCTCGCTGCCCTTGATGTTCCTTTCCAGCGCTATGATGCCCGCCGAGCTGACGCCCGACTGGGTGCAGACGACCATGAATTTCAACCCGGTCAACTACGCCGTGGAGGCGGTAAGGCCGCTTTTCGTTGGCGGCTATGACTGGAGCAGTTACGGTATGGGGGTTCTGGTTTTGGGCATTTTTGCCGCCGTTGGGGTGGTGACGGCGGTGTTGGCCTTCAGGAATTTCGGGAAGTAGGTTAGTATTCCGCAATAGTTAAAGGGGGGCAGAGATGCCCCCCCTTTTTTGGGGGAGCCGCCCCACCCCGATTTTATCTATTCCCGCCCACCGCCCTTTTAATACCTTAAAAAGTGGGGTGGAGTGGTCGTAACCCAGAAGGAATTCTAGAGGGTGAATCCCCTCTAAGGGTGGGTAGGGCGGGTCAAAACAACGTACGCATAAACAAGGTGGGGTGGTAGTGACCCACTCCGCTTTTTCTCCGCTGCCACTTCGCCTCAAGTCCCTAAAGCAAAACTTGACACCCCTTTTATTTGTGATATAATAAAATGTTTGGCAAGACTAACTTTTATTGGAGAAGCATGATGGAAAGCAAGCCGACCGCCAGCATGGAAGACTACCTGGAGTCCATAATCATGCTGCGCCGGGGTAAAGAAGCCGTCAGGGTCAGCCAGATGAGCCAGGCCCTCGGCGTCAAGATGCCCAGCGTCACCGGTGCCCTCAAAAAGCTCTCCGACGAAGGCCTGGTGGAACACCAGCGCTACGGGCGGGTACAGCTGACGCCTGAGGGCGAAAAGGTGGCCCGGGACGTCTTCCGCCGCCACGAGGCGCTGCGCCGCTTCCTGGAGGAAATCTTAAACATCGACGCCGAAACGGCGGTTGACGACGCCTGCAAGATGGAACACGTCATCAGCCCCCTAACCCAGAAAAGGCTGGCCAAGTTCATCGACTTCGTCCTGAGCCGCCCCAACGTCCAGCCCTACTGGCTCAAGATGTTCGAGCGCT